>NZ_JBJQLG010000018.1:0-86425 GCF_046486495.1 Escherichia sp. WS3227_2 | reverse complement strand
CATGACCAGCCAGGTAATGATTTACAGCGGCAAGTTTTACTTCAAATGAATGTTTCATAAACTGCACCTTCAGATGTCAGATTATGTCCAACATTTGGGGTGCAGTTCAGCAAGCGTCGCATCAGGCATCCACACATTGCCGGGTGGATATCCCCGGCAATCTTCAATTATTGATCCGCAGTTTTATCAAATTTGCCCAGCACTTCGCGCTCATAAGCCAGCGCTTTCTTACGGTCAAATTTGTGTTCCCACTTGGCAATCACCAGCACCGCCAGCGCATTACCCACCACGTTCAGCGCAGTACGCGCCATGTCGAGGATACGGTCAACACCGGCAATAAACGCCAGACCTTCCAGCGGGATCCCTACGCTGCCCAGCGTTGCCAGCAACACCACAAACGACACGCCCGGCACGCCAGCAATCCCTTTCGAGGTCACCATCAGCGTCAGCACCAGAATGATTTCCTGCCAGATGGACAGGTCAATGCCATACAACTGCGCGATGAAAATAGCGGCAATACTTTGATACAGCGTCGAACCATCAAGGTTAAAAGAGTAACCGGTCGGCACCACGAAACTGGTGATCGACGCCGGTGCTCCGTAGGCTTCCATCTTCTCAATAATTCGCGGCAGCACGCTTTCAGAGCTGGCAGTGGAGTACGCCAGAATCAGCTCATCTTTCAGAATACGAATCAGGATCCAGACGCTTAACCCGCACAGGCGCGCCACAATTCCCAGCACTACCAGCGCGAAGAACAGAATGGCGAAATGCACCAGCAGCACCAGTTTCGCCAGTGGCCACAGAGAAGAGAAACCAAAGTTAGCCACCGTCACCGCAATCAGCGCAAACACACCCACCGGTGCATAACGCATCACCATGTGAGTCACTTTAAACATGGTTTCAGAGATGGAGCGGAACACGGTCACCAGCGGTTCACGATGCGTCGCGGGCAGGGAGGAAAGCCCCAGACCAAACAGCACCGAGAAGAAGATGATCGGCAGCATTTCGCCTTTCGCCATCGACGCCACAATGTTCGTCGGCACCAGCGACAAAATCGTGCCCATAATGCCGTGGGAACTGCTTTGTACCGCTTCCGTAGTGCTCTGATATTTCGAGATATCGACGGTCGCCAGCTGCGACATATCCACCCCGGCACCGGGCTGGAAGACGTTCGCCAGAGTGATCCCCAAAATGATGGCGACGGTGGTGATCACCTCGAAGTAGATAATGGTTTTCGCGCCAATACGCCCGAGCTGTTTGGCATCACCAACACCCGCGATACCCACCACCAGCGTGGAGATCACAATCGGCACAACAATCATTTTGATCAGATGGATGAAGATATCACCCGCCGGAGAGAGCAAATTGACGACCAGCCAGTCGCGGCTGTCGCTATGGTAGTGCAGGTAGCTTCCCAGGAGAATGCCCAGCACCATAGCAAACAGAATCTGCCAGGCCAGGCTGAATTTTATATTTTTCATCAGAATAACTTCCTCAATGGAGCGCCGTTCCCCGTTCAGAAACGCGAGAACGTGACATACTGCCAGGGCATGAATTGTGTTGCGTTGGTTTGTAGATTTTTTTAACGCTTATGATCAGTATCATTTGCGCGGTATGTTGCGCAACCCTTTAACAACAGAGCTTTTCGCTGCATTAATGCATAATAACGCGAGTTTATGGCAGGATTAATGAATAACCATTTGTTATGGAAAGATTTTTATTTGTTTAATCTGCAATAATACTGATTGGTGATTATTTTTGGCACATGTTCATTCGATTATTTTTTATGCAGCTCGATAACATAATCTTCATCACCAGATGATTAATCTGATCTCCGCTGCAACAATTTCGCCATATTAATCGACTCGACCAGCTGTGTCCGGTTGATCCGGGGTGAGTTGAGATCCATCACTTTTTGCCATAGTTCGATGGCTTGCGCGTAATTCGCCTGCATAAACGCATCGGAAGCCAGCAGCATCAGAGCGGTGATTTCGTTAGAGTCCAGCGCGAGGGCTTTGTCGATCATTGCGCGAGTCTGGGCGGTCATATGCTGGCTGGCCTGGTAATAAAGCACCGTCGCCAGCGCCGCATACAGTTCAGCGTTCTCACCACGTAGTTGCAACGCCTGACGGTACGCCAGCAGCGAATTGCTGTAATCGTTTTGCCACAGATAGTACTCGCCCAGTAACGCCCATTGTTCGCTGTTTTGTGGATTAGCGCGGATTTTATCCTGCAATGCCTGAAGCTGCGCTTCCGGGGTTTGCTGGCTGGCAAACTGATGTAGCGGATCGCGCTGACGCTGATACTCCGCACGTACCGCCTGCCATTTTGGACTTAACAGATAACTGCCGACACAGAGAAATACCATCAAAATCGTGAGTGTTGTCAGCATTTTCACCGGTATTTGAGGCTGTTTCATCGCTTCGCCCTCACTCGCCAGAGGATCAGTGCCATCAGCAGTAACAACACCACTGGCAGCGCCCACAACACCAGAGTCTGACCGGTTAACGGTGGGTTATAGCGAACAAAATCTCCGTAGCGTTCGGTCATCCAGCCAATGATTTCGACTTCACTTTTCCCCTCCGCCACCATGCTGTAAACCTGATGGCGCATACTGACTGCCACCGGCGCATTGGATTCCAGTAAGTTCTGATTCTGGCACTGCGGGCAGCGTAACTGGCTGGCAATATTTAACGCCTGTTCCTGTTGTTGCGGATTGGCGAATTGCCAGGTGTCTACAACCTGAGCGCGCGCAAAACAGGTAAATAACAGCAGTAGCGTGAGAAGCCCTTTATGCATCGCGCTTCCTCCCCCGCCATCCGCTTAACAATGCGCCCGCAATCATCAACAATCCTCCCCCCCAGATCCAGCGCACACCGCTTTGTACATACAAACGAAAAGCGTAACGATCCGGCCCAGTTTTCTCCCCCATGACCGCATACCAGTCATGGATGCCGTTCCAGCGAATTGACGGTTCCATCATTTGCTGACGGCGTGCTTCATAAAAACGCCGCTCCGGCGTCAGTTCACCAATACGTTGCTGATGGTCAAACAGTGCCACTATCGCTTTTTCGCTGGTGTAATTGCCTTTGGCTTGCAGATCGAGGCGCTCAAAACGGAAGGTGTATCTTGCCAGCGTCACCTGCTGACCCGGCTGTAAATTCAGGCTGATCTCCTGACGGCTGACGCTGGAGACCACGATCCCCGCGGCAAATAACAGCACGCCCGCATGAGCTACCAGCGCCGGAAGCTGCGCGCGTTTGCCAGAGACAAACGTCGCCAGCACAATCACCACCAGCATCAACAGACCAAACGGTAACGTCGCGCGGTTAAAATACGGCGCGCCAACGGAGAGGCGTCCCCAGCCCAGCAGGCCGTAAATCATCGGATAAAGCGTTCCCACCAGCACGATCAGTAGCACTGCGCAAAACAGCAACAGCGTAGCGAGGATTAACATTTCCCGCGATAACCCCGAAAAATGCACCGCCGGGCCACCGTCCCGCGCTCGCCAGCCATACAGAGCCAGAGACGCAAGGCTAATCAGTGCAAACAGGCTGAACAACGGCACGGCGCGGACGTTATCCAGCGCGAACGCATGAACCGAAACCAGAATGCCAGAACGGACAATCAACGTGCCCAACAGCGACAACATCAGAGTAACTATTGCCAGCAGCAGCGACCAGTGACGGAAAATCCCCCGCTGGCGTGTCAGGGACAAACTGTGCAGCAGTGCAGTGGCAGAAAGCCAGGGTAGTAAAGAGGCGTTTTCCACCGGATCCCAGAACCACCAGCCGCCCCAGCCCAGTTCGCAATAGGCCCACCAGGAACCGAGGATGATCCCCGCCGTTAATGCGCTCCAGCCAGGTAGTGCCCAGCGCCAGCAAATTCGGGCGCTGGCACCATCAAACTCGCCGCGCAGTAAACTCCCCAGCGCCACGCTCGCCGCCACCATCAAACCGCCATAGCCGAGATAAAGCAGCGGCGGATGGAAGATAAGACCGGGATGTTGCAGCATCGGATTGAGATCGCGGCCTTCGATTGCTGGTGGAAATATCCGCACGAAGGGATCGGACCACAGCACTACAAACAGTAGCAGTGCGGCGAGCATGAGAGATAAAACGGCTAGCGTCAGCGGAAATAGCGGATCGGTTTGCTGCCGATAATGCCAGGCAAACAGCGCGCTCCAGGCGGAAAGCAACAGCACCCAAAGCAACAGCGAACCTTCATGACCACCCCATACCGCCGCCAGTTTGAGTTCCCACGACAGCAGGCTGTAGCTATGTTGCGCGACATAAATGACCGAGAAATCGCTGATGAGAAAACAATACGTCAGTACGCCAAAGGCGAGCAGCAGGAGCGCGAACTGCGCCAGAATGCCGATGCAAGTGAGTCGCATCATGGCAGGCCAGCGCAACCGCACTCCCGCGAAGGCCGTCAACGGGGTCAACACGTTGACCCCGAGACTTAACAACAACGCCAGAAAACCGACTTCAGGAAGGAATACGTCCAGAAACCACCTCTGTTCTGGCTTACGCCACCGTTAACTGCCCGGCGTAGAGAATGAAAAATCGCAACATCAACACGCCGACCAGGCTGGCCCCACACGCCGCCAGCACGGCAGGAATGCCGGAACTGCGATTGACCCACGGTTTGAGCAACATTGGCACAATCAGCCCCAGCCCGGCGACACCAAGCCAGAACCACCACGTCCAGAAACCGCCGCCCAATGCTGCCACCAGCGCACGCACTTTACCGTCATCGCCCAGGGCCAGACCGACAAAAAACGCCACCAGCAGGAAGATTTCGCCCCATACCACAGGGATCTCCATACGGTGTACAAAGTGCGCTTCCGTGGAGTGCGGATTTTTGCGCTGACATATCGCCATGGCGATCAGCGCCACCGCCGCACCGGACGAGATGCCGGAGAAGAGGAACAGCACCGGCAGGATCGGGTTATTGAGGAACGGATACGATTTCAGCGCCGACAGCAGAAAGCCGGTATAAGCCCCCAGCAGCACCGCCAGCACCAGCATCAATGTTTCCAGTCCGCGATGAACGGGCGTCAGCAGGCTCAGAACCTTTTGCACGATCCCCAACTTCGGCAACCAGCGTTGTTGCAGGGCAAGCAAATCATGTTCAAAGATTTTCGCCAGCCACAGCACCAGCACCACCATGTAGAGCTGAAACAGCATCACCCCCATCGACATCACCGAGGTAAAACTGTAGTGGAACATCAGCTTCCAGAAGGTCCACGGTCTTGTCAGGTGGAAGACGAGGATCAACAGACCAAGGATCACCGCGCCAGGCCCGACAATCAGCGTGGTGCGCAACAACGTACTGTCTGCACCGCCCGCCTGCGGGTAGACGCGACGTAACAGCACGGCCAGCGTCACCAGACCAGCAGAAATACCAATCAAAAACAGGTAGATGGCAATCGGCCAGTCCCACACCAGCGATTCAAAATGAAATGCGGAAGTCTGCGTCATTGGCTCACCTCCCCGTATTTAAACGGTACGCGGTACAGCTTCGGTTTGGTTCCAAGCGCCAGCTTGTAGCGGTAAGTGGGCTTCTGGCGCAGCAGTTGCGAAATCTCACTGTTGGGATCGTCCAGATTGCCAAACGTCAGCGCCTTCGTCGGGCAAGCTTCAACGCACGCGGGCAGCTTACCGGCCTGCAAATTGGTCTTACGGCAGAAATCGCATTTGTCCGCTGTCTTCGTGACCGGATGGATAAAGCGCACGCGGTACGGACAGGCGGCGATGCAGTACTGACAACCGACGCAGAGATCCGGATTTACATCGACAATCCCACTGGCAGCATCGCGAAAAGACGCACCGGTCGGGCAGACGTCAACGCACGGCGCATGATCGCAGTGCTGGCAAGACTTACGGAAGAAGCGATATTTCACATCAGGAAATTCGCCCTGCGGCTCGCTACGAATAATCGTCAGGCGCGAGACGCCGTCCGGCACCTTGTTCACTTCCCGACAAGCATCCATACAGGCGGTACAGCCGATGCATAACGACTCGTCATGCACCATGCCGTAACGCACCCCATTGATATTCAACGTTTTCGCCACCACGCGCCCTGCGGTGCCGCTGACAGCTGCCAGCACGCCGACGCCGGTGAGAAACTGGCGACGAGACCAGGTCATGGCTGCTCCTTAAGCAACGGAACAGACGCTGGGTTAAAGTTCGGATTGGTGCGCTGATCGCTGTGGCAATCGACGCAAATCTTAATCCGTCCTTTGTCACTTAACGTCTGCATCGTATCTTGCTGTGGATGCAGGGAATGGCAGCTGGCGCACGCCACTTTGGTTACGTGGACATCGTGTGGCCAGAACGCTTTTTGCAACTGTTCCGGCAGATGGCAGGACATACAGACGCTGTTCTGCTCTCCAACCTTGTACATCGGCTCGTTAAAGCGCATCACATCTTTCACCCCTTCGCGGTGTTGCGGTGATGGCTGGCCGTGACAGTTGGTGCAGGTGACCGGCAGTTTGTTATTCGGGTTGATAACGGAAGCATGTTTGCCATGCATACCTTCGGTATCTGGCTTATGGCAGTCCAGACAGGCGGCATCCGGGTTACGCTGCTGGGTAACTTCGTAGCGATCGCCAGATGCCTGCGCCGCAGGGGTAGCGGTAATTCCGTTCAGGCTCCACAACAGGCCCGACGCCAGCACCCCGGCAGTTAATAACGAACGTAATACGCTCATATTCACTCCATTGTGTTTTCCGCCCCTTGCGAGGCGGAACGGGGTTATTGGCTTAACAGACCGTTTTTACGTGCCTGCTCTTCCCACTGCGGGATCACCGTTTTGATGAAGTCCTGCTTCTCGGCCTTGATTTGTTCCATGTTCAGGCCAATGGCCTGCTGGGCTTTCTCTTTGGTCGAGATATCCGGGATCTGGATTTCATGGGTGATGCCTTTGGTCGCCAGCAGTCGCGCCAGTTTAGTGCGCGCATCCGCCGCTTTATCCATCGCCGTACCGAGCATCCTCAGACCTTCTTCCGGTGCGTGCATATGAATGCCGTGGGAAGCGATCGCCAGATCCCAACGCCACTGGGCATGACGGATATCGTCCTGAATCGGCTTCATTTCGGCTTCCGTCGCGCCTGCATCCAGCGCCGCTTTCGCTTCGAAGTGAGCGTGAACCAGTTGATCTTCAACCTTGATTTTCAGGTCGTTAATCGACTGCTTACGTTCCGCGACCACTTTTTGCAAGGCAGCTTTGTCCTGGGTATGGCAGTTCGCACAAGTCTGGGCGAAGTTATCAAACGGATTACCAATTTTATGGTCGGTGTAGAGTTTGCCTTCGGCGTTCTGCACTTTTGGCATATGGCAGTCGATACAGGTCACGTTGTTTTTACCGTGAATGCCCGCTGTCCAGGTTTCATATTCCGGGTGCTGTGCTTTCAGCATTGGCGTTTTCGACAGGGAGTTAGTCCAGTCAGAGAAGGCAATTTTGTCATAATACTGCTCCATATTTTCGACTTTCATGCCGTCATCCCACGGGAATTTAACCGCTTTGTTTTTGCCGTCGAAGTAATACTCCACATGGCACTGACCGCAAACCATCGATTGCTGGTCGAAACGTCCGGCTTTCTCAAAAGGTTTACCAATGGCTTCCATCGCGCGAGCCGCATACGGACGGGAAAGGGTTAACTCCGGTTTGCCTTTGGCGAACTCTGGTGAGGCGGTGTTATGGCAATCGGCACAACCTAAGTTGTTGACGATTTCCGGGCCGCCGCGCGCCCATTTTCCGTGGAAGTAGCCATCTTCGCCGTCTTTCTGGATCAGACGCGCCACATCCGGGCTTTTACAACTCCAGCATGCCATCGGTAGCGGACCATCTTCAGCGTTTTTCGGCGCACCGGTACGCAGGGTTTCACGCACATCGGTCACAGCAAAGGCATGTCCACGCGGCTTGTTGTAATCGCGCGAGAAGGGATACCCCGCCCACAGGATCACCAGCCGTGGATCTTCCGCCAGGGCGTCAACACGCTCTGACTGTTCCGAGGTGGCTTTCCAGGAGAGATATTGATCGGGATGTTGCGGGGCAAAGGTTTCATTCTTCGCTTCAACAGTTACAGGTTTTGCGGGAGCTGCCGTTTGTTCAGCGTGAACAGAAGTGAAAAAGAAAAAAGGAATCAATAAGCTGAAGATACGGCGTGCGTTTATTTTTATCCTTGTCATAGGGGCTTCATCCGAATTGCGCCATTGTTGCAATGGCGGTTTTTATTGTTTTTCACGACAGTAACCGCACCTACACTGTCATGACATTGCTCACCCCTATGTGTAACAAATAACCACACTGTGAATGTTGTCTTTAATCAATTGTAAGTGCATGTAAAATACCACTTTAGAGTTAGTCAGTATCTTCCTCTTTTTCAACAGCATGCATAACTGCATGTTCCTCAAAGAATTAATCAACTTTTGTTGCTGACCTTCAAAAATTACCCTGCCGTTTATTTGCACAATTCTACTTTTGCGTGATCTGTCGCCCAAATACTAAACAAAACTGCCAATACCCCTACATTTAACGCTTATGCCACATATTATTAACATCCTACAAGGAGAACAAAAGCATGAGTCAAATTCACAAACACACCATTCCTGCCAACATCGCAGACCGTTGCCTGATAAACCCTCAGCAGTACGAGGCGATGTATCAACAATCTATTAACGCACCAGATACCTTCTGGGGCGAACAGGGAAAAATTCTCGACTGGATCAAACCTTACCAGAAGGTGAAAAACACCTCCTTTGCCCCCGGTAATGTGTCCATTAAATGGTACGAGGACGGCACGCTGAATCTGGCGGCAAACTGCCTTGACCGCCATCTGCAAGAAAACGGCGATCGTACCGCCATCATCTGGGAAGGCGACGACGCCAGCCAGAGCAAACATATCAGCTATAAAGAGCTGCACCGCGACGTCTGCCGCTTCGCCAATACCCTGCTCGAGCTGGGCATTAAAAAAGGTGATGTGGTGGCGATTTATATGCCGATGGTGCCGGAAGCCGCGGTCGCGATGCTGGCCTGCGCCCGCATTGGCGCGGTGCATTCGGTAATTTTCGGCGGCTTCTCGCCGGAAGCCGTTGCCGGGCGCATTATCGATTCTAACTCACGGTTGGTGATCACTTCCGACGAAGGCGTGCGCGCCGGGCGTAGTATTCCGCTGAAGAAAAACGTTGATGACGCGCTGAAAAACCCGAACGTCACCAGCGTAGAGCATGTGGTGGTACTGAAGCGTACTGGCGGAAAAATCGACTGGCAGGAAGGGCACGACCTGTGGTGGCACGACCTGGTTGAGCAAGCCAGCGATCAGCACCAGGCGGAAGAGATGAACGCCGAAGATCCGCTGTTTATTCTCTACACCTCCGGTTCTACCGGGAAGCCGAAAGGCGTGCTGCACACTACCGGCGGTTATCTGGTGTACGCGGCGCTGACCTTTAAATATGTCTTTGATTATCATCCGGGTGATATCTACTGGTGCACCGCCGATGTGGGCTGGGTTACCGGACACAGTTATTTGCTGTACGGCCCGCTGGCCTGCGGCGCGACCACGCTGATGTTTGAAGGCGTACCGAACTGGCCGACGCCTGCCCGTATGGCGCAGGTGGTGGACAAGCATCAGGTCAATATTCTCTATACCGCGCCCACGGCGATCCGCGCGCTGATGGCGGAAGGCGATAAAGCGATCGAAGGCACTGACCGTTCGTCGCTGCGCATTCTCGGTTCCGTAGGCGAGCCAATCAACCCGGAAGCGTGGGAGTGGTACTGGAAAAAAATCGGCAACGAGAAATGCCCGGTGGTCGATACCTGGTGGCAGACCGAAACCGGCGGTTTCATGATCACCCCGCTGCCTGGCGCTACCGAGCTGAAAGCCGGTTCGGCAACACGTCCGTTCTTCGGCGTGCAACCGGCGCTGGTCGATAACGAAGGTAACCCGCTGGAAGGGGCCACCGAAGGCAGTCTGGTGATCTCCGATTCCTGGCCGGGTCAGGCGCGTACGCTGTTTGGCGATCACGAACGTTTTGAGCAGACCTACTTCTCCACCTTCAAAAATATGTATTTCAGCGGCGACGGCGCGCGTCGCGATGAAGATGGCTATTACTGGATCACCGGGCGCGTGGACGACGTGCTGAACGTCTCCGGTCACCGTCTGGGAACGGCAGAGATTGAGTCGGCGCTGGTGGCACATCCGAAGATTGCCGAAGCCGCCGTAGTAGGTATTCCGCACAATATTAAAGGTCAGGCGATCTACGCCTACGTCACGCTTAATCATGGGGAGGAACCGTCACCAGAACTGTACGCAGAAGTCCGCAACTGGGTGCGTAAAGAGATTGGCCCGCTGGCGACGCCAGACGTGCTGCACTGGACCGACTCCCTGCCTAAAACCCGCTCCGGCAAAATTATGCGCCGTATTCTGCGCAAAATTGCGGCGGGCGATACCAGCAACCTGGGCGATACCTCGACGCTTGCCGATCCTGGCGTAGTCGAGAAGCTGCTTGAAGAGAAGCAGGCTATCGCGATGCCATCGTAACCCACAATTGCCGGATGCGGCGTATAACGCCTTATCCGGTCTACACGCTCATTTCTTTATAGTGGGAAAGGGCAAATATAAAAATTCCCCTAAGTATTTCGCGTTGCAGGAAGGAAGCAAGCGAGCATCTCCCCAGGAGCATAGAAAACTATGTGACTGGGGGAGGCGAGTGCGGCTGACGAACCTGCGGCGTGAAAGACGACGGGGAACCTCTGGAGAATCTGTGATGAATGGTACGATTTATCAGCGGATAGAAGACAATGCGCATTTCAGGGAGTTAGTCGAAAAACGGCAACGGTTTGCCACCATCCTGTCGATTATTATGCTGGCAGTTTATATCGGCTTTATTTTACTGATCGCCTTCGCGCCCGGCTGGCTGGGCACCCCGCTGAATCCGAACACCAGCGTCACACGCGGTATTCCGATTGGTGTTGGAGTAATTGTGATCTCCTTTGTTCTCACTGGTATCTACATCTGGCGGGCGAACGGCGAATTCGACCGTCTTAATAATGAAGTCCTGCATGAGGTACAAGCATCATGAAAAGAGTTCTGACGGCGCTTGCCGCCACACTCCCTTTCGCAGCTAACGCCGCGGATGCTATTAGCGGGGCCGTAGAGCGCCAGCCAACAAACTGGCAGGCGATTATTATGTTCCTGATTTTCGTCGTGTTTACGCTCGGCATTACCTACTGGGCGTCAAAACGCGTACGTTCGCGTAATGACTACTACACGGCAGGCGGCAATATCACCGGTTTTCAGAACGGGCTGGCGATTGCCGGGGACTATATGTCCGCCGCCTCATTCTTGGGGATCTCCGCGCTGGTGTTTACCTCCGGCTATGACGGGCTGATCTACTCGTTGGGCTTCCTGGTGGGCTGGCCGATCATTCTGTTCCTGATTGCCGAACGTCTGCGTAACCTCGGTCGCTACACCTTTGCCGATGTAGCCTCTTACCGCCTGAAACAGGGGCCAATCCGTATTCTTTCGGCCTGTGGTTCTCTGGTGGTAGTGGCGCTTTACCTTATCGCCCAGATGGTAGGCGCAGGTAAACTCATCGAACTGCTGTTTGGCCTTAACTATCACATTGCGGTGGTACTGGTCGGCGTGCTGATGATGATGTACGTCCTGTTCGGCGGCATGCTGGCGACCACCTGGGTACAGATTATCAAAGCCGTGCTGTTGCTGTTCGGTGCCAGCTTTATGGCCTTTATGGTGATGAAACACGTCGGCTTTAGCTTCAATAATCTGTTCAGTGAAGCGATGGCGGTACACCCGAAAGGTGTCGACATCATGAAGCCGGGCGGGCTGGTGAAAGATCCCATCTCCGCGCTTTCTCTGGGGCTAGGACTGATGTTTGGTACGGCGGGTTTGCCGCATATTCTGATGCGCTTCTTTACGGTCAGCGATGCCCGCGAAGCGCGTAAGAGCGTGTTCTACGCTACCGGATTTATGGGCTACTTCTATATTCTGACCTTTATTATCGGCTTCGGCGCGATCATGCTGGTTGGTGCGAATCCGGAATATAAAGACGCGGCGGGCCATCTGATTGGTGGTAACAACATGGCGGCAGTTCACCTGGCGAATGCAGTGGGCGGCAACCTGTTCCTCGGTTTTATTTCAGCGGTTGCTTTCGCCACTATCCTCGCGGTGGTTGCGGGTCTGACGCTGGCGGGCGCATCCGCGGTGTCTCACGACCTGTACGCTAACGTCTTCAAAAAAGGTGCGACCGAACGTGAAGAGCTGCGGGTATCGAAAATCACCGTCCTGATTTTGGGTGTGATTGCGATTATCCTCGGCGTGCTGTTTGAGAATCAGAACATCGCCTTCATGGTAGGCCTGGCGTTTGCCATCGCGGCGAGCTGTAACTTCCCAATCATTCTGCTTTCCATGTACTGGTCGAAACTGACTACCCGTGGCGCGATGCTGGGCGGCTGGTTAGGACTGATTACTGCGGTGGTGCTGATGATCCTCGGCCCGACGATTTGGGTACAGATCCTCGGTCACGAAAAAGCCATCTTCCCGTATGAATACCCGGCGCTGTTCTCTATCAGCGTGGCATTCCTCGGCATCTGGTTCTTCTCGGCAACCGATAACTCAGCGGAAGGCGCGCGCGAGCGTGAACTGTTCCGTGCGCAGTTTATCCGCTCCCAGACCGGCTTTGGCGTTGAGCAAGGCCGCGCGCATTAATCTCTCCCCTTCCCCGGTCGCCTGACCGGGGAATACTCTTCCTCTGCAAAATGCATCACCTTTTCCCATAATATTAAAGAAATAAACTCATTAAAAAATGAGCGATTTTTGACAGTTGTAGAAAATGATAATACAGAGAATATGCCTTTTCTTTCTTGTTAATTATAAGGATATTTTATGCGCTATAATGGTTTAAATAATATGTTTTTTCCTCTTTGCCAGATTAACGATAACCACTCTGTCACAAGTCCATCACATACAAAGAAAACAAAATCAGATAATTATAGCAAACATCATAAAAACACGTTAATTGACAATAAAGCCCTCTCTCTTTTCAAAAAAGATGATCATGAAAAAGTGATAGGCTTGATTCAAAAAATGAAAAGATTTTATGATAGTTTACCATCAGGAAAAATCACGAAAGAAACGGACAGAAAAATACATAAACATTTTATAGATATAGCTTCACATGCAAATAATAAATGTGACGATAGAATTACGAGAAGAGTTTACCTTAGTAAAGAAAAGGAAGTGTCCATTAAGGTGGTATATTTTATAAATAATGTCACCGTCCATAATAATACTATTGAAATCCCACAGACAGTAAATGGTGGTTACGATTTTTCACACCTTAGCCTGAAAGGCATCGTGATTAAAGATGAAGATTTATCCAATTCGAATTTTGCAGGTTGCAGACTACAAAACGCTATTTTCCAGGACTGTAATATGTATAAAACGAATTTTTATTGCGCCATAATGGAAAAAATACTTTTTGATAATTGTATTCTCGATGACTCAAATTTCGCTCAGATAAAAATGGCTGACGGAACTCTAAATGCATGCTCCGCTATGCATGTTCAATTCTACAATGCAGCAATGAATAGAGCCAATATTAAAAATACCTTCCTTGATTATTCAAATTTTTATATGGCGTACATGTCTGAGGTAAATCTTTATAAAGTAATAGCGCCATATGTTAATTTATTTAAAGCCGACCTTAGTTTCTCTAAACTCGATTTAATTAACTTTGAACATGCTGATCTGTCTCGCGTCAATCTGAACAAAGCAATCCTCCAGAATATAAACTTAATCGATAGCAAACTCTTTTTTACGCGGCTGACAAATACATTCCTCGAAATGGTTATATGTACCGGCTCTAATATGGCTAATGTTAATTTTAATAATGCCAATTTAAGCAACTGCCATTTCAACTGTTCTGTTTTAACAAAAGCCTGGATGTTTGATACCCGTCTCTATCGGGTTAATTTCGATGAGGCTAACGTGCAGGGAATGGGCATTTCCATTCTCCGTGGGGAGGAAAATATCCCCATTGATAGTGATACCCTGGTAACACTACAGAAATTCTTTGAAGAAGATTGTACCTCTCATACTGGCATGTCACAAACTGAGGATAATATTCATGCAGTCGCTATGAAGATTACTGCAGATATTATGCAACACGCAGACTGAGATTAAGTCGAAGAACAGCCAATGAATTGATTTTAAAAGAGAGATACTCACGGACTTATGACTTATTTGTTTTAGAATCATGAATGTTAGCCCGAGCTAACCTGTTAAAGGTGCAAAAGATTGCACCTTTTTCAGATTCCCCCGGGCCTGGTTACGTCGCTTTCGGCTTACTGATTTTCCTCAATCAGCAATGCTTCAAGCAAATCGAGATCGTGCAGTAATTTTTGCAGCGTTTCATTGCTGATCTCCCGCGTGGCGCGCAGGTGGTACAGTTCAGCACGTTCAGAACGCAATGCCGCCAGACGGAAGCGACGCTCAAGGTTCTCTTCCTGCACGGAACTTTCAACGTCGTTACGTCCATCGGCGCGACGACGCAGGTTACCAATGACGCGAGAACTGACCTCCGTAAGCAACTGGTTATCGATATTCTCTTCGGTATCCGCCGCCAGACGCTCCTCCATTTTCTGGATCGCCACAATAGCCACTTCTGCCGTTGCCGCTCGCGCAATACGTTCCTCTTTCAATTGTTGCGAATGGTCCGCGACTTCAATGTGTTGTAGCAGAATAGGCAACATCACCACGCCGACAAACAGCGAGAAGAGAATGACACCAGCCGCCAGGAATACCAGCTCATAGCGCGCCGGGAAGACGTTACCATCCGGCAAGAGCAGCGGGATAGAGAGCACACCAGCCAGAGTGATCGCCCCACGCACCCCGGCGAAAGACGCGATCAGGATTTCTCGTGTGGTCCACGAACCAAACTCCATCGGCTTCTTTTTCAGGAAGCGGTTGCTGAACTTTTTCATCGTCCACAGCCAGCCGAAACGGACCAGCATCAGCGCCGCATAAATCAGAATGATATCGGTAAACAGCATCCAGATTTCGACGTTAGGGTCGATTTCTGCCGCCATCAGCGACGTCTCCAGAATACCCGGCAGCTGCAGACCTAACAGCAGGAATACCATGCCGTTAAAGACAAATTCCAGCATCGCCCAGGTACTGTTTGCGCGCAGGCGCATTGCCAGCGGCGCACGGCGCATCACACCGGAGCGGGTGATGGTCATCCCGGCGGCAACCGCAGCGAGGATGCCGGAAACGCCAATATGTTCGGCAATCAGATAAGAAGCGAATGGCAGCAAGAACAGTAGAACAATCTGCGTCGCAGGTTCATCACCGCCCCAGCGGCTGAGGAATCGCAGCGAGCGACCATACAGCCAGCTCACCACAAAACCGGCGAGAATACCGCCAATGGCCACTTTCATAAATTCGACCGTTGCACCGCCGACGGTGAAGATCATCGTCCCCATCGCCACTGCTACGGCAAACTTCAACGACACCAGGCCGGAGGCGTCATTCATCAACGCTTCGCCCTGCAAAATGCCCATGATTTTTTTCGGGATGCGCCCTTCGCCAACAATCCCCGAGAGCGCCACAGCATCGGTCGGAGAAAGCACCGCCGCCAGCGCAAAGGCGGGGATCAGCGGAATGCCCGGCACCACCCAGTAAATAAGAAAGCCAATGCCGACCACGGTGACCACCACCAGCGCCAGCGCGAGGCCGAAAATCTCTCGACCATGTTCGAGAAATTCACGGGTCGGCGTTTTCCAGCCATCAGCGAACAGCAACGGCGGGATAAACAAGACTAAAAAGAGTTCAGGATCAAACTCCACATGCAAACCAAACGTCGGCCACGCCAGTAGCGCACCGATGGCGATTTGCATAAGCGGAAGCGGGATCTGAAAGGGCATGACACGAGTGACCACCCCGGACAGCGAGACCACGAGGGTCATTATCAGTATGGTGAAGAAGATTTCCATGCGTTCCCTGTTTGCGATGTTTTTTATGATCTGAGAAAGACGTTATGCCTGAATTCTCATTTTTTCAGAATATCGCAAAAGCTCACACAATGTACGGAGAAAATAAAAACGGGCAGCCATTGCCACCCGTTTTCAGAATCATATGAAAGATTAGATAGCCCAGCCACCCGCATAGAAGGTCACCAGCGCCACGGCGATAACGACCGTACCGATGTTCAACTTGCGCCATTCGCCGGAAACCAGACGACCAATCACCAGAGTCGCGAAGCCGATCATGATGCCTGTTACGATGTTACAGGTCAGCACGATGAATACCGCCGTAACCAGCCCCGCCATCGCATCAACAAAATCAGCAAAGTCGATTTTCGCCACGTTGCTCAGCATCAGCAGGCCAACGTACATCAGCGCCGGAGCCGTTGCGTACCCCGGAACGAGGTAAGAGAGCGGAGAGAGGAACAGAATCAGCAGGAACAGCACGCCAACGGTGATAGCCGTCAAACCGGTTTTACCGCCCGCCGCCGTACCCGCCGCAGACTCGATGTATACCGCTGCCGGAGCTGCCCCCACCAGGCCAGAGAAAACGCTGCTCATGGAGTCAGTGGTCAGTGCTTTCCCGCCGTCGATGATCTGCCCGTCTTTATCCAGCAGGTTCGCCTGGCCGGCGACGGCACGGATAGTTCCGGTGGCATCAAATACTGCCGTCATCACCAGCGCCAGAACGCTTGGCAGGACTACAGGATTCAGCGCGCCCATAATGTCCAGGCTGCCAATCAGTGAATTGCCGTTTTCATCGCTCAATGAAGGCATGGCGAAAACGCCGGAGAAATGGACGTTAGGATCGAAGATCAAACCGACAATTGAGATACCGATAATGGTCAGCAGAATGCCACCAGGGACTTTCAGTTTTTCCAGGCCGATGATCACCGCCAGACCTACCAGTGACATAATCACCGGGAAGGTCGCGAAATCACCCAGCGCAACGGGCAGACCATCAAGCGGGTTTTTAATC
Organism: Escherichia sp. WS3227_2; assembly: GCF_046486495.1. Lineage (NCBI taxonomy): Bacteria > Pseudomonadati > Pseudomonadota > Gammaproteobacteria > Enterobacterales > Enterobacteriaceae > Escherichia > Escherichia sp. WS3227_2. The sequence goes on along the minus strand of NZ_JBJQLG010000018.1, from coordinate 69,393 downwards.
ACCAGACCGACACCATTAGCGGCAATGAGCAGCAGGAACAGACCGATACCGATCCCCGTGCCGTGCGCCACACCGTGCGGCAAGTTGCGCAAAATCCAGCTACGGATACCCGTGGCAGAAATTATCGTAAACAGCACACCCATCAGGAACACGGCACCCAGCGCGACAGGTACGCTAATATGTTGCCCCAGCACCAGACTGAATGCGGTAAACGCCGTCAGGGAGATGGCGCAACCAATCGCCAACGGCAGATTAGCCCACAGACCCATCACGATAGAACCGAGTCCGGCAACCAGACAGGTCGCAACGAAAACTGCCGCAGGCGGGAAGCCCGCTTTACCCAACATGCCTGGAACGACGATAACCGAGTAGACCATCGCCAGAAACGTTGTTAACCCGGCAACCACTTCCTGACGGACAGTGCTTCCACGTTGTGAAATTTTAAACCAGGCGTCGAGTGAACCGCCGGTACGCGCTGATGGCGTAGACATAAGAAAACATCCCCTGAGAGTTTAATTTTCGTCAAGATGCGTGGCGGACAATCCCCTGCCAGCGAAACGTTATCTTCCTGCTCCAGGTTTGCGACAAATTGGTGCGTCGCAAAAAAGCAAACGTTTAGCTCCGCGCATACAAAACGGGTGGTAAAAAAAGCAAACGATTATCCGGCGATCATAGCGGCTTTTTCAACCGAAGTTTGCTGCTTTTTTCTCTTTTATTGTCTTGACGATGAAAAACCAGGCAATTGATGCGCAAACGTTATCGTCGATGCGCAAGATTGCAGCGTTATCGAGCCGCATACCGTTCAGGATTGCGATAAAAAATCGTCTGAGATGACAAAAATATTGCGGCTAAAAAGTGTACTTTTACACTGGCGAAGAAACGCCGGTGACATACAATTAAAGCATCAACACCAACCGGAACCTCCACCACGTGCTCGAATGAGGTGTGTTGACGTCGGGGGAAACCCTCCTGTGTACCAGCGGGATAGAGAGAAAGACAAAGACCGGAAAACAAACTAAAGCGCCCTTGTGGCGCTTTAGTTTTGTTCATCTTCCAGTAAGCGTGCGCCGGTACCTTCTTCTCCTAAGCGGTCGCCCGGGTTACGCAATGGGCAATCACTGCGCGAAAGGCAGCCACAACCAATACATCCGTCCAGTTCGTCACGCAGCGCCACTAAGGTATGAATGCGCCGATCCAACTCTTCTCGCCATTGGGACGAAAGCTGTTTCCACTCTTTCGCACTTAATGTATGCCCTTCGGGCAACACGCCAAATGCTTCACGAATGGTCGCCAGCGGAATGCCAATACGCTGAGCAATTTTGATGATTGCGACATATCGCAACACATCACGTTTATATCGCCGCTGATTGCCACTATTACGGATACTGCTAATCAACCCTTTGCTTTCATAGAAATGCAGCGCCGATACCGCCACACCGCTGCGTTTTGCCACTTCGCCGGGGGTTAGCAGCGCTTTAATGCGGGGTAATTTCTTTTCCATAAATCGCTTTACCTCAAGTTAACTTGAGGAATTATACTCCCCAACAGATGAATTAACGAACTGAACACTGAAAAGAGGCAGATTTATGTCCCATCAGAAAATTATTCAGGATCTTATCGCATGGATTGACGAGCATATTGACCAGCCGCTTAACATTGATGTCGTCGCAAAAAAATCAGGCTATTCAAAGTGGTACTTACAGCGGATGTTCCGCACGGTGACGCATCAGACACTTGGTGATTACATTCGCCAACGCCGCCTGTTACTGGCCGCCGTTGAGTTGCGCACCACCGAGCGTCCGATTTTTGATATCGCAATGGACCTGGGTTATGTCTCGCAGCAGACCTTCTCCCGCGTTTTCCGTCGGCAGTTTGATCGCACTCCCAGCGATTATCGCCACCGCCTGTAGTTTTATTGCCCGCGCGTTAACTCCCGCGCGGGTAATTGCTCCATCCATTGCATAAACACCTGCGGCGGCATCGCCTTCGCAAAGAACCATCCCTGGCAATAGCGCACGCCGCGTTTGCGCAGCCAGTTAACCTGTTCCTCAGTTTCGACGCCTTCAGCGATCGTTTTTAATCCCAGGCTGTGCGCCAGCTCGATGATATGTTCCGCAATCAAATGACTGGTTTTATGGGTGGTCAGCGTCTCAACAAACGATTTATCGATTTTCAAAATATCGACATTCAATGATTTAAGGTTATGCAAGTTAGAGTAGCCAATACCAAAATCATCAATTGCCACTTCGTAACCAGCCTGGCGGAAAGCCAGAATAATCGGCGTCATTTTGTCGACATCAAGAAATGCATGTTCAGTCACTTCAAATTTAATTTGCTGCGGACGCACCGCATATTGCTCTGTTTTCTGGTTGGTTCGCGCTATCAACCGTGACGTATGAAAATCGGAGGCCGACAGGTTAATAGAAACATAGCGATCGACATGTGTTGCCAGGTACACGCCCAGATCGCGGAAGACATTATCAATAACATAATCAGTTATCTGTTCGATCATCCCCTCCTTTTCTGCCAGCGGAATAAACTCTGCCGGATTCATTACTTGCCCCTGCTCACCAGGCCAACGTAACAATGCTTCAGCTCCGATACATTTTTCTGTTTTGATATCGATTATTGGCTGGTAATAAAGGCAAAGTTGATGTTTTTCGAGGGCGCGTTGCAATTTGCGTTTGGGAGACAAATAGTTTTGTCGAATACGTAGCCAGAGTAATAACAGAACAAGACTCCCCAAAATACCGGCGGGTAATGCAAAAATAAGATGATTATAAAAATGTGCTATAAGACGTTGATATGAAGTCGCAACAATGGCTGCAATTGGGCGTTTTGTCGAATAAACTGTCGCATATAAATAGCCATTTCTTTGTACGGTTAAATCATTCAAATGAATCAGCGGAGAAAACGTTGCTGCCGAGGCCTCGTTGCTTAACGAGAAAAAGGTTTTCGTCACCGTATCATACACACCCCATTGCAATGTCGGATCATCAGACATCACTTCACTCCAGAAGAGAGGGTTGATGACCGCCACATAATTTCCCCGCTGCATATAGGTCATTTTATAGCCAGAGAAAAAAGGCGTATCGCGGTAATAATAGATAGAAACGTTAGGTTCACGTTTATAATCGGCCGGTGCAATCGTATAGCCGTTTACAGGCGCTATCAGCGATGAGCATAAAAAATGGTTATCACGGGCATAGATCAATTCATTAATATAAAGATAGCCACGAATAATATTCAACATTCGCTTTTGATGGGCTGGAGTGCAAACTTGCCCCTGATAGCGTTCTGCTGCATCGCTCACTAAATCTGCCTGGCGAATGACCAGCTCGGATTTATCCAGCGCCAGCTGAGCAAAAGTTTGGAGCTGACTATTCACTTCTGATTTTGCCCAAAGGAAGGCAATCCATAGCGACAGAATGATGGGAAAGAGAACTAAAAAGATAATGCCCGGCAACGCCAGTAATTGGTGTCGTGCACGATGACTCATTGCTATCAATTTCCTGCCTGTTTATACCCGGTCATTGCAAGGCGAGAACCCTGGTTATCGACGTCTTTAGATAAATCTTACGGTATAAATAGCACTTTTGCCTGATTTGAAATTGATACCTTTTTAATCGTCACCTGAATAAAAGTAATTCATTGATATTCAAAATTAATTTCCTAAAGAAATGCGGAGGCGGCGGGAAGATATACCCTTAATGCCACTGAAAAACCACATAATCTGTACAGCAATAAAAGTCACGGCCTAATCTGGCTAACAAACAATCAATTGTGATATATTTCACAAAATTAATGAAACAAACAGAGTGTTTCATTTTTGTGTCCTGCAAGCCCCGCGATAGCCAGAGTGTACCACGCCTCCCGTGAACAACGCCGCGCTGTCCAGGGCATCGGCTCTTTTCAGAGGAATTGTTTGATGGCTACCCTCACCACTGGCGTGGTTCTACTTCGCTGGCAACTTCTTAGTGCCGTAATGATGTTTCTGGCCAGCACGCTCAACATCCGTTTTCGTCGGTCTGATTATGTCGGGCTTGCAGTGATCAGCAGCGGTCTGGGCGTGGTTTCTGCCTGCTGGTTCGCAATGGGGTTGCTTGGCATCACAATGGCGGATATCACCGCCATCTGGCACAACATCGAGTCGGTGATGATTGAAGAGATGAATCAGACACCGCCACAATGGCCAATGATTTTAACTTGATATGTAGAAGCCTCCATAACGGAGGCTTCTTTTTTTATGGCTGGCAGATGCTTTAATCATCCACCTTAAAACAATATAACCTATTGTTTTAATGACAAATCAGAACGGAATATCGTCATCAAAATCCATCGGCGGCTCGTTAGACGGTGCTGCCGGAGCGGACTGCTGCGGGCGAGACTGCGCGCCGCCGCTGAACTGATTGCCGCCCTGCGGCTGCTGAGGCTGACCCCAACCGCCCTGCGGCTGACCACCACCGATATTGCCACCTGCAGGAGCGCCACCACCCTGACGACCACCCAGCATCTGCATGGTGCCGCCAACGTTCACCACGACTTCTGTGGTGTAGCGATCCTGACCGGATTGATCGGTCCATTTGCGGGTACGCAGCTGACCTTCGATATAAACCTGAGAACCTTTACGCAGATATTCGCTGGCCACTTCTGCCAGTTTGCCGAACAGCACAACGCGGTGCCATTCAGTCTGCTCTTTCATCTCGCCGGTCGCTTTATCACGCCAGGATTCGGAAGTAGCCAGCGTAATGTTGGCAACTGCGCCACCATTTGGCATGTAGCGTACTTCCGGGTCCTGACCCAGATTACCAACGAGAATAACCTTGTTTACGCCTCTGCTGGCCATGTTCGTGTCTCCTGAAAAAAAATCGTTCTGAATAAGTGTAAACGCGCGATTGTACCATTACCAATAGCGCTTTTACTATGTTGTGACCTCGGTTCCGGGAAACAAACCTGGCCAGACATTGTTACACAACACTCCGGGTATTGCATTCCAATACTGTATATTCATTCAGGTCAATTTGTGTCATAATTAACCGTTTGTGATCGCCGGTAGCACCATGCCACCGGGCAAAAAAGCGTTTAATCCGGGAAAGGTGAATGGATAAGATCGAAGTTCGGGGCGCCCGCACCCATAATCTCAAAAACATCAACCTCGTTATCCCCCGCGACAAGCTTATTGTCGTGACCGGGCTTTCGGGTTCTGGCAAATCCTCGCTCGCTTTCGACACCTTATATGCCGAAGGGCAGCGCCGTTACGTTGAATCCCTTTCCGCCTACGCGCGGCAGTTTCTGTCACTGATGGAAAAGCCGGACGTCGACCATATTGAGGGGCTTTCTCCTGCCATCTCGATTGAGCAGAAATCGACGTCTCATAACCCGCGTTCTACGGTGGGGACAATCACCGAAATCCACGACTATTTGCGTCTGCTGTACGCTCGCGTTGGTGAGCCGCGCTGCCCGGACCACGATGTTCCGCTGGCGGCACAAACCGTCAGCCAGATGGTGGATAACGTGTTGTCGCAGCCGGAAGGCAAGCGTCTGATGCTACTCGCGCCAATCATTAAAGAGCGCAAAGGCGAACACACCAAAACGCTGGAGAACCTGGCAAGTCAGGGTTACATCCGTGCTCGTATTGATGGCGAAGTCTGCGATCTTTCCGATCCGCCGAAACTGGAACTGCAAAAGAAACATACCATTGAAGTGGTGGTTGATCGCTTCAAGGTGCGTGACGATCTTACCCAACGTCTTGCCGAGTCGTTTGAAACCGCGCTGGAGCTTTCCGGTGGTACCGCGGTAGTTGCGGATATGGACGACCCGAAAGCGGAAGAGCTGCTGTTCTCCGCCAACTTCGCCTGCCCAATTTGCGGCTACAGTATGCGCGAGCTGGAACCGCGCCTGTTTTCGTTTAACAACCCGGCGGGGGCCTGCCCAACCTGTGACGGCCTTGGCGTGCAGCAATATTTCGATCCTGACCGCGTGATCCAGAATCCGGAACTGTCGCTGGCTGGCGGTGCGATTCGAGGCTGGGATCGCCGCAACTTCTATTACTTCCAGATGCTGAAATCGCTGGCAGATCACTATAAGTTCGACGTCGAAGCGCCGTGGGGCAGCCTGAGCGCGAACGTGCATAAAGTGGTGTTGTACGGTTCTGGCAAAGAAAACATTGAATTCAAATACATGAACGATCGTGGCGATACCTCCATTCGTCGTCATCCGTTCGAAGGCGTGCTGCACAATATGGAGCGCCGTTATAAAGAGACAGAATCCAGTGCGGTACGCGAAGAATTAGCCAAGTTTATCAGCAATCGCCCGTGCGCCAGCTGCGAAGGGACGCGTCTGCGTCGGGAAGCGCGCCATGTGTATGTCGAGAATACGCCGCTGCCTGCTATCTCCGACATGAGCATCGGTCATGCGATGGAATTCTTCAACAATCTCAAACTCGCAGGTCAGCGGGCGAAGATTGCGGAAAAAATCCTTAAAGAGATCGGCGATCGCCTGAAATTCCTCGTTAACGTCGGCCTGAATTACCTGACACTTTCCCGCTCGGCAGAAACGCTTTCTGGCGGTGAAGCCCAGCGTATCCGTCTGGCGAGCCAGATTGGTGCGGGCCTGGTTGGCGTTATGTACGTGCTCGATGAGCCGTCTATCGGCCTGCACCAGCGCGATAACGAGCGCCTGTTGGGTACGCTTATCCATCTGCGCGATCTCGGTAATACCGTGATTGTGGTGGAGCACGACGAAGACGCGATTCGCGCCGCTGACCATGTGATCGACATTGGTCCTGGTGCGGGTGTTCACGGCGGTGAAGTGGTCGCGGAAGGTCCACTGGAAGCGATTATGGCGGTGCCGGAGTCGTTGACCGGGCAGTACATGAGCGGTAAACGCAAGATTGAAGTGCCGAAGAAACGCGTTCCGGCGAATCCGGAAAAAGTGCTGAAGCTGACAGGCGCACGCGGTAATAACCTGAAAGACGTGACGCTGACGCTGCCAGTCGGTCTGTTTACCTGCATCACAGGGGTTTCAGGTTCCGGTAAATCGACACTGATTAACGACACACTGTTCCCGATTGCCCAACGCCAGTTGAATGGGGCGACCATCGCCGAACCGGCACCGTATCGCGATATTCAGGGGCTGGAGCATTTCGATAAAGTGATCGATATCGACCAAAGCCCAATTGGTCGTACTCCGCGTTCTAACCCGGCGACCTATACCGGCGTGTTTACACCTGTGCGCGAACTGTTTGCGGGCGTACCGGAATCCCGTGCGCGCGGCTATACGCCAGGACGTTTCAGCTTTAACGTCCGTGGCGGACGCTGCGAGGCCTGTCAGGGCGACGGCGTGATCAAAGTGGAGATGCACTTCCTGCCGGATATCTACGTACCGTGCGACCAGTGCAAAGGCAAACGCTATAACCGTGAAACGCTGGAGATTAAGTACAAAGGCAAAACCATCCACGAAGTGCTGGATATGACCATCGAAGAGGCGCGTGAGTTCTTTGATGCCGTACCTGCACTGGCGCGTAAGCTGCAAACGTTGATGGACGTTGGTCTGACGTACATTCGCCTCGGGCAGTCCGCAACCACACTTTCTGGTGGTGAAGCCCAGCGCGTGAAGCTGGCGCGTGAGCTGTCAAAACGCGGCACCGGGCAGACGCTGTATATTCTTGATGAGCCGACCACCGGTCTGCACTTCGCCGATATTCAGCAACTGCTCGACGTACTGCATAAACTGCGCGATCAGGGCAACACCATTGTGGTGATTGAGCACAATCTCGACGTGATCAAAACCGCTGACTGGATTGTCGACCTGGGACCAGAAGGCGGCAGTGGCGGCGGCGAAATCCTCGTCTCCGGTACGCCAGAAACCGTCGCGGAGTGCGAAGCTTCGCATACGGCGCGCTTCCTCAAGCCGATGCTGTAATCGTTAAGGCCGCTTTCTGAGCGGCCTTTTCCTTTCAGAGTTGCACCAGCAATTTACGTTTTTCTTCCGGCAGCAAATTCACCGCCTGCTGATAAGACGCATCCACCAGATAATAGATTTGCGAATCCGGCAGCGAACCGTCGAGATAAACAGTGCTCCAGTGCGCTTTGTTCAGATGGCGGCTCGGACGCACATCACTGTGCTGCTGACGTAACAACTCTGCCAGCTCCGGGCTGGTTTTCAGCGAAACAGCTGGGCGATTTTCTACTTCTTTCACCATCGCAAACAGTACATCTTCCACTTTGATCTGCGTCGCTTTCCAGTCGTTATGCACGCTCTGTTCTGCGCCTGGTTTTGCCATGCAATATTGTAGCAACTCCGAAATGGTCATTTTTTACTCCCCTTGTAGTGTCGCGATGATGCGACGCGATCCGCCGTGGATGCGATGTTCCCCCAGCCAGATGCCTTGCCAGGTGCCGGTCTGAATACGCCCTTTATGCACCGGCAATACAAGCGATGTTCCCAGTATTGAGGATTTGATATGAGAAGGCATATCGTCTGCTCCCTCATAGTCATGCTCATAATTTCCGTTATCGGGAACGGTGCGGAGGAAAAAACGCTCCATGTCGTGGCGTACGGTGGGATCGCAGTTCTCATTAAGTGTCAGAGAGGCGGAGGTATGTTGCAGCAACAGATGCAGTAAACCGATGTTAACGCGCGGCATATCAGCCAGCTGATTCAAAATTTCATCCGTTACCAGATGAAACCCACGAGATTTGGCGCTAAGCGTGAGCGTCTTTTGATACCACATGTGCTGCTCCTTGATAAAACTCTCTTAATCAGTTTGCAGCAAGACAGCGAAAGGATAAAGGTGTGATTAAAAAAACAGCATTCGGGAGAGTGTCACGCTCTCCCGCTCTGTCAGTATTCTGAATTGATGATCACCTCTTCACCAAACGCACCCGCTTGTGGCAAGGGTTTGTAGGTAGAGTTGGAGGCGCGCAGAATGCGGATACCACGAGCGCCGACATCGCGTGCGGCGGTAATATCGTTATCGGAATCGCCATAAAAAATTCGGATATTTTTATCCTGCAGCCATTGCGATTTTGTATTTTGCCCTGGTTTATCGCCCGCAAAGATCACCGGATTCATGTTGGTGGCAGGAATATGAAAATTATCCGCCAGCGTTTTTGAAACCGTTTCTGTTTTCGTCGGGCTACGACCAGTCACAAAGAAGATCGCGTCACCGCGGCGTACATGCATATCAATCAGCTGGCGAGCGACCTCTTTTGGAATGCTGAATTCATCCCAGCCATTGTTCATTTTTTCCCAGAACACAGGATTTTTCAGATAATCTTCGCTTTCTGGCGAGAAGGTTTTTTTGCCGCGCCAGAAGCCCGGACTGGAAAAAAGTACCGTGTCATCGATATCAAACCCCACCGCCATTGGCGGACGCCCTGCGAGGCTATTTTCAATTTGTGCGACCGAAACCCAATGAATTGGTGCCTGTTCAGCAAGCCTGGCAACGTTAGTACCAGGGTTAAGCGGTGAAGGAGATGAGGCCAGGGCAACAGCGGAACTGTTTAGAGCGAACAATAAGCAAACGGCACTGATTGCCTGTGTGATCTTGCGCATATTTTTCCCTAAATAGTCAGTATGTTGAAACTTTTTATTGTGAGATTTGTTGCAAAAACCATCTGACCATAACGCCAGCAGCCGGGGAAAGGAAGGATTATCTGCGGTTTTTGTGATGAAAAGCAGGATGATTATATTTAACCCAGTAAATACGTTCCTGTCGTTTTTTGTAAAAAAAATGTTTATTACGCGATGTAAGAATACATTAATTTTGCGTTTATTATGATGAATCCTCTGCAAATGAGCGAAATTTGATAGAACATTTATCTGCTGTACGATTTAATAAACTTAATGATACAGCATTACAAAAACAATCGAAGTTTATAAAGATGATTTCTGATTGACCAGCCCCCTACCCTACAATGGTGACTAATTTTATTACTCCCGAAGGAGATGATGATATGAATATATCAAATGTGAATAGCAACAAAACGACATCTTTACCTGTAGAGCTAGATACACTAAATAACAAAGATATCTCTTATGCCAAAGATATCTCTTATGCCAAAGATTTCTCTTATGCCAAAGATCTCTTTTTATATATAGAAACACAGTTAAAAATTGCAAAAGATTTTTGTAGACCTGGAGAAGAAGTATCAAGTTCTATTGCAAGTACAGTTTTTCACGCATTTATTGATTTAGTTAACAAAATCAGGGGTAAGAAAGATTGTATGTATATTTGCACGCTTTGCTGTTTTGCCGAGGAGGTTAAAGGTGATTATTCTCATTACAGGACCTTTTTATTTGATATTGGTAATCAATATAAGGTTAAACTTACACAAAGCGGAAAAAAAGAGTTCTCTTTAACTTTAGAATTTAACGATACTATAATTGAATCTCAGATAGTCACAGGCAATAAGGCAAAGCATATTCTTGAGGATATAGAAAAATTCTATCGTAACAAACCCGATACTTATTATTAAATTTAATAATGGTTAGATGTGCAAAAATTATTATTCCACACGGTAAAACAGGGAAAAGCACTCCAGAACATTGGGATAAACTTAACAAGTTAGAACTAACAACGTTTTATTACCTCTCACGTAGAACGATGGCATCAAAAAAATCATCTATAAAGCAAGAGTGAAAGCGACAACAGTTTAATTTCACTGCAGGCTGGGTAACTCCAGCCTGCTTTCCTGCATTACATCACCGCAGCAAACGCCTTTGCCACACATTGTACATTTGCCGTATTTAACCCGGCGACACACATGCGACCGCTGGCGATGAGATAGACACCAAATTCTTCACGTAGTTGGTCAACCTGAGCGGCACTTAAACCGGTATAACTGAACATACCGCGCTGATTAAGCAGATAATCGAAATTGCGTTCTGGCATTTCTGTGCTCAATACCTTCACCAGTTCCTGACGCATCGCCAGAATGCGAGTACGCATCTCTTCTACTTCCGCCAGCCAGCTGGCTTTCAATGCCTCGTCATTCAGCACCGCAGCCACCACCTGCGCACCAAAATTCGGCGGGCTGGAGTAGTTGCGGCGAACTGTTGCTTTCAATTGCCCCAGTACGCGGCCTGCGGCTTCGGCATCTTCACACAGCACAGAAAGTCCGCCGACGCGCTCGCCGTAAAGGGAGAAAATTTTCGAGAACGAATTGCTCACCAGAGCGGGTAATCCAGCGCTGGCAATGGCGCGAATGGCGTAGGCATCCTCTTCCATACCGGCACCAAATCCTTGATAGGCAATATCAAGAAATGGGATAAGCTCGCGGGCTTTGAGAATTTGAATCACCGCATCCCACTGGTCATTAGTGAGATCGGCACCCGTTGGGTTGTGGCAACATGGGTGCAGCAACACAATACTGCGGGCAGGTAATGTTTTTAGCGTCGCCAACAGGTCATTAAAGCGCACGCCGTTAGTCGCTTCGTCATACCAGGGGTAAGTACTCACTTCGAATCCAGCCCCGGCGAATATTGCTACGTGGTTTTCCCAGGTAGGATCGCTGACCCAGACGCCTGATTCCGGGAAGTAGCGTTTCAGGAAATCTGCGCCCACTTTCAATGCCCCTGAGCCGCCAAGGGTTTGAATGGTTGCTACGCGCTGTTGTTGCAGTACCGGATGGTCCGCACCAAACAGCAGCGGCGCAATGGCATGGCGATAGCTATTAAGCCCTTCCATCGGTAAATAAAGCGAAGCACCATGAGGCTGTGCATTCAGGCGCGCTTCCGCTTCCGCCACGGCTTTCAGTTGGGGAATAATTCCGTCTTCGTTGTAGTACAGACCGATACTTAAATTCACTTTGTCGCTGCGAGGGTCTTCTTTGAAACGCTCCATAAGCGTAAGAATCGGGTCGCCAGCGTAGGCGTCAACTTTTTGAAACACGCGATGGTTCTCCAGGTTTACGGGCAGGTGGTTAAGACACAATAAACCGGAAGAAGGCGAAGATCGAGTGGATGTTCAGGAGCGAACGGTAATTAGCAACAGAGTGAGACTCATGACAAACGTACATTCGCCAGAGGCACGACCTTTATAAGAACATGAAAGAACATCAACTTATTGAATTGGTAGGATTTTATTGGCCGGATAAGGCATTCACGCCGCATCCGGCACAGACAATCAAATATTACAGAACGATTAATCCACGTATTTCATCGCGACCCTTGAAGTCAGGCGCGTAATAAGTTCGTAAGCGCTCACTTTTGTCATTTCAGCGATACGTTCTACGGGCAAACCTTCGCCCCACAAAATGACCGGGTCCCCGGCTTTATCCTGCGCCTGTGGACCTAAGTCTACGCAGATCATATCCATCGCCACGCGCCCGACAATCGGGACTTCGCGACCGTTCACCAGCACTGGCGTACCGGACGGCGCGGCGCGCGGATAACCATCGCCATAACCCATCGCGACTACGCCAAGACGAGTATCACGTTCGCTTACCCAGGTTCCACCATAACCAACAGGCTCTCCGGCTTTATGCTCACGCACGGCAATCAGGCTGGAGGTTAGTGACATCACTGGCTGACAGCCAAAATCGGCACCGGTGGAGCGATCTTCCAGCGGAGATACACCGTAAAGAATAATACCCGGGCGCACCCAGTCAAAATGCGACTGTGGCCAGAGTAAAATGCCACCCGATGCGGCAATGGAACGTTGACCAGGTTTGCCTTCGCAAAAGGTATTAAAGATAGCGAGTTGTTTCTCGGTTGCGCCGCATTTTGGTTCATCCGCGCGCGCAAAATGGCTGACGATATTCACCGGCTGACGAACGTTTTTGCACTGGGTCAGGCGATGATAAAACGCCTCAGCCTGTTCCGGCCTTACGCCCAGACGGTGCATACCGGTATCGAGTTTCATCCAGACGGTAACCGGCTCGTCCAGGCTAGCCTCTTCCAGCGCAGCCAGCTGTTCTTCGTTATGCACGGCGGTATGAAAATGTTGCGCAGAAATCGTCGGCAGATCTCTGGCATCAAAAAAGCCTTCGAGTAACAGTACAGGTTTGGTGATTCCCCCCGCACGCAGTCGCAGAGCTTCTTCGAGACGGGCTACGCCAAAGGCGTCAGCATCGGGGAGCGTTCGCGCGGTCTCAAGAAGACCGTGACCATAAGCGTTCGCTTTCACCACCGCAACCATTTTACTGGCAGGTGCCAGTTCACGAAGACGTTGCAGGTTGTGTCGCAGAGCGCGGCGGTTAATCACAACAGTTGCCGCTTGCATTTGTGTTCCTTGATAAGTGTTTGCTTTAATTACCTAATTCATAAAATAATTATTATTCGTCGTCGTACTGCGGCCCCGCATAGTTGTCGAAGCGCGACCATTGACCGTTAAAGGTCAGGCGTACCGTCCCGATTGGGCCGTTACGTTGTTTACCGATAATAATTTCCGCGATGCCTTTTAAATCACTGTTTTCGTGATACACCTCATCACGATAGATAAACATGATCAAGTCCGCATCCTGCTCGATAGAGCCAGATTCACGCAGGTCGGAGTTGACCGGGCGTTTGTCGGCACGTTGTTCCAGAGAACGGTTCAACTGGGACAGCGCCACCACCGGCACGTTCAGTTCTTTCGCCAGTGCTTTCAGCGAGCGGGAGATTTCTGCAATTTCCAGCGTACGGTTATCGGAAAGCGCCGGTACGCGCATCAGTTGCAGGTAGTCGATCATGATAAGCCCGATGCCGCCGTGTTCACGGGCAATACGGCGCGCGCGGGAACGCACTTCCGTTGGCGTCAGGCCGGAGGAGTCATCGATATAGATATTACGTTTTTCGAGCAAAATACCCATGGTGCCGGAAATGCGCGCCCAGTCTTCATCATCGAGCTGCCCGGTACGGATTTTAGTCTGGTCAACGCGCGACAGCGACGCCAGAGAACGCATCATAATCTGTTCTGATGGCATCTCCAGCGAGAAGATAAGTACCGGTTTATCCTGCAACATCGCCGCGTTTTCGACGAGGTTCATCGCAAATGTCGTTTTACCCATCGACGGACGCGCGGCGACGATGATCAAATCCGACGGCTGCAAGCCAGCGGTTTTTTTGTTGAGATCGTCATAACCGGTGTTTACCCCGGTAACGCCATCGTGTGGCTGCTGAAACAACTGCTCAATACGCGCCACCGTGGCGTCGAGCACATCAGCGATGTTCTTCGGCCCTTCGTCTTTGTTTGCACGACTTTCGGCAATTTTAAAGACGCGGGATTCAGCCAGGTCCAGCAGATCTTCGCTGGTGCGCCCCTGCGGATCAAAACCGGCTTCGGCAATCTCATTCGCAACCGAAATCATCTCGCGAACAACGGCACGTTCACGCACGATGTCCGCATAAGCACTGATGTTCGCCGCACTTGGCGTATTTTTTGACAGCTCCGCCAGATAAGCGAAACCACCGACGCTATCGAGTTGCCCCTGGCGTTCCAGCGATTCCGCAAGGGTAATCAGATCGATAGGACTACCACTTTCCTGCAAACGCGCCATTTCAGTAAAGATATGACGGTGTGGGCGGGTGTAAAAATCGTCTGCCACCACACGCTCGGCTACATCGTCCCAGCGTTCGTTATCCAGCATTAAACCGCCCAACACCGACTGCTCCGCTTCGATCGAGTGCGGAGGCACTTTCAGCCCGGCAACTTGTGGATCGCGTTCGCGGGGTTCAGCCTGCTGTTTGTTGAAGGGTTTATTTCCTGCCATAGTGAATGGAGTTACCGAGATAAAGAATGGGTCGAAACTTTACCATATGAAGCAGACCCTGACGATACGTTCTGGAGGACACATGGCAACACGAATTGAATTTCACAAGCACGGTGGCCCGGAAGTACTTCAAGCCGTAGAGTTCACTCCTGCCGATCCGGCGGAGAATGAAATCCAGGTCGAAAATAAAGCCATCGGCATCAATTTTATCGACACGTATATCCGCAGCGGTCTTTACCCACCGCCATCGCTACCCAGCGGATTAGGTACCGAAGCGGCAGGCATCGTGAGTAAAGTCGGCAGTGGTGTAAAGCATATTAAGGCAGGCGATCGTGTAGTCTATGCGCAGTCGGCGTTAGGCGCTTACAGCTCGGTGCATAACATTAATGCGGATAAAGCGGCGATTCTGCCTGCGGCAATTTCTTTTGAGCAAGCGGCGGCATCCTTCCTGAAAGGCTTAACGGTTTATTATCTGCTGCGCAAAACCTATGAAATTAAACCTGATGAGCAGTTCCTGTTCCACGCAGCGGCTGGCGGCGTTGGCTTGATTGCCTGCCAGTGGGCAAAAGCTCTGGGCGCGAAACTTATCGGCACCGTAGGAACCGCGCAAAAAGCGCAGAGCGCGCTAAAAGCCGGCGCGTGGCAGGTTATTAACTATCGTGAAGAGAATCTGGTCGAGCGATTGAAAGAGATCACCGGCGGTAAGAAAGTGCGCGTAGTGTACGATTCCGTGGGCAGAGACACCTGGGAACGGTCGCTGGATTGCCTGCAACGCCGCGGCTTAATGGTGAGTTTTGGCAACTCATCAGGTGCGGTTACCGGTGTGAACTTAGGCATTCTCAATCAGAAAGGCTCGTTGTATGTGACACGCCCTTCCCTGCAAGGCTATATCACCACGCGGGAGGAATTAACCGAGGCCAGTAATGAACTGTTCTCTTTGATTGCCAGCGGTGTGATTAAGGTCGATGTCGCCGAGCAGCAGAAATATCCGCTGAAGGATGCGCAGCGTGCGCATGAGATTCTGGAAAGCCGGGCGACGCAAGGTTCCAGCCTGTTGATTCCATAAAAGAAATAGGGCTTCCACCTGGGAAGCCCTTTCTTTTTATAGTTCGGCTGTATGTAGGGTACAGCACGATGAATCTGTTAGAGGCGCAATAGTGACAGATTTGATTATCAATTCCTATTTTGTTCTAAGGATAAAACCTTAGGTTGTGATCATCCGCACAATCCCTTAGTAACGCCAGCGGTCATAACGCTGATATTTAGGCACTTTTGGTGCTTTAATCGCCTTAATAACCCACACCACCGCAATCGCCAGTAGTAACCACGGCAGCAACTTAATCATCAATGCCAGCATACCGCCGAGGAACATAATGGCCGTCGCCACAACCAGCGCAGCGATAATACCCAGCAACGAAACGCCGGTGACCATCAGCATGACAAAAAAGCCAATCACAAAAAGTAGTTCCAGCATGATGCTCTCCCAAATATGAAATCTCTTGCTGGCATTACAAGAATCATGCCAAAAATAATCTATTGATTTAACAGCAAAACGCCCCGCGACGGTGCGCAGGGCGTGGTGAATTTGACTACTTTTTGGTGAAAAGTTAACGCTTATCTGCCACCAGTTTGAGCGCGTGTTCCAGCACGTTAATGTCAGCACCCGCTTTATGGGCATTTTCACTTAAATAACGCCGCCACTGCCGCGCGCCAGGAATACCCTGGAACAAGCCCAGCATATGCCGGGTAATATGGCCGAGATACGTCCCCTGGCTGAGTTCACGCTCAATGTACGGATACATGGCACGCACCACCGCCACCGGATCGGCATCGGTATCCGAAGAACCAAAGATCTCTCGGTCTACCGCCGCCAGAATGCCTGGATTCTGATACGCTTCGCGCCCGACCATCACGCCATCCATATGTTGCAAATGCGCTTTAGCCTCTTCCAGCGACTTGATGCCACCGTTAATCGACATCGTCAGATGCGGAAAGTCACGCTTCAGTTGATACACACGCGGATAATCGAGCGGCGGGATTTCACGGTTTTCTTTCGGGCTTAACCCAGAAAGCCAGGCTTTACGTGCGTGGATGATGAACATCTCACACTCGCCTTTGCCGGAAACGGTGTTGATGAAATCGCAGAGAAATTCATAGCTGTCCTGGTCATCGATTCCAATACGCGTTTTCACCGTCACCGGAATCGACACCACATCGCGCATCGCTTTCACGCAGTCGGCAACCAGCTGCGCATTACCCATCAGACACGCCCCAAACATGCCGTTCTGCACCCGGTCAGACGGGCAGCCGACATTCAGGTTGATCTCATCATATCCGCGCGCTTCTGCCAGCTTCGCACACTGCGCCAGCGCCGCCGGATCGCTACCGCCGAGTTGCAACGCTACCGGATGTTCTTCTTCACTGTACGCCAGATAATCACCTTTACCGTGAATAATCGCCCCTGTGGTCACCATTTCGGTATACAGCAACGTATTGCGGGAAAGCAGACGCAAGAAATAGCGGCAATGTCTGTCCGTCCAGTCGAGCATTGGTGCAACGCTAAACCGACCACTCCAGTGAACGTCAGTTTTTTCAGGCATTGCGCTGGTTTGGTTGATTTTTTGCATTTCAGAATTACCGTGCATTTTCAAATGTAGAGATTATTTTATCGATATATCATTGAGTTATGTTATTCAGCATCACTGTTCAGGAGGCTCAATAGCGGGGTACTATACCATAACAACAGGAAGCGCCTGTCTCATTGCAAAAGAAAATTGAGATCCTCTCAAGGCATGAAGCTCTCACGAAGTGAAGATATAATCTTATTAGATGTTAGCGTTGTGAAAAGCAATGATAAACAATTCAGTTTCGACTGATAAATAAAAAATCACACATAAACCATGCTGATATATCTCGCGGCGAATAGTATTGATAGATAAAAAAGAACCCAATCATTGTTGAGTTCTTTTGTATAATGCCTTCCATACCATCGAAGAACTTCACATATTATTTCCCCGATTTAACCCCGAATAAATCATAAATTAATTTAGAAGTGTCTGTAAGTATTTTAATCTCTTCCTTTGAGGTTGGGTCAAACGACTTAGCGAAGCTAATTAATTGCGGTGCAGCATCTCGCATTTTGCTTAAAATATCAGGTTCGAGCTTTCCTTCATTCACCAGAAGTGACATCTTCTCCAGATAGTCATCAAAATTCATTTCTCCCCCATCTGCCAGACGCTTCATCTCTCCCAGATACTTCTTCATATCACGTTGAGATAATTCTTCAAACTGAGCTGTCAGGTAGTTATTATTATATTCATTAATATTCACTCTTCCTGCTAAATCTGCGTAGGCACTAGAATATGAACGTGAAATTAACAGCGAAGCGAATAATTTTAAGCTGTTGTCATCATATTCCTGACATGCATTAACAAACGTTAAGAAACCATAACCTATTGCTTGCAAATGTATATTCGCTAAAGGTTCATTATCTTTAGATTCCTCATAAAATAGCTGAACCGTGGAGGGAAGGCCATTCTTAGTTTCTACGTCAAAAGTACATCGTTCTATGGGCGTCGCATCTTTATTATCCTCGAGATTACATATACTATTAATCGCGAAATGAAAAATAGCCCGGTCAACAACTGATGCAATATATTCACGATCGTTTAATTCCTCATCAGTACAATCTCCAATATACTCATTGACACATATTTTGAGATCATTTATTTGCTTAATTAACGTCACATTTTTTTCACGTGCAGTCCATAAATTATGAGTGATTCTTTGAATAAACAAATCTATTTTTGCAATAATTATATCCCGATGACGCATCGTTGAATAATCAATAGATTTACCATATATACTATTTACTTTACCTTTGATTGCATCTTCATTATCGAATTGATTTGAATTGAGTGTTTTATTAAAGTATCCAGTTGCACCGGGTATTATCTTCAACATGATTCATCTACCTTTTTTGTCGTACCGTGTCCTCCTTATAATTCTTTTGCCATCTGGTCACTATCAAAAATCGCTCATAATTTTCTGAACTACGGGTATGCGATCAACCCCAGTTAAATAAATAGTGAGTTAACTTAAAGCAATTCATTTAAAAATGAATTATTAATTATTATCGTGTAGATAATGGTACTACCAGGCAATACAACACCTTACCGACAAATCAAAAAATCAACATTACGGTAACAATAAGGGTTCTCGGTGTTTTTCCTGGAACATGGTAAAGTAAGGACATTCTTAACCCCCCACTTTGAGGTGCCCGATGGAAAAGACCACAACGCAGGAGTTATTAGCGCAGGCTGAAAAAATCTGCGCGCAGCGTAATGTGCGCCTGACTCCACAGCGCCTGGAAGTGTTGCGCCTGATGAGTCTGCAGGATGGCGCTATCAGCGCTTATGATCTGCTTGATTTGCTGCGCGAAGCTGAACCGCAAGCCAAGCCGCCAACGGTTTATCGCGCGCTGGATTTTCTGCTTGAGCAAGGTTTTGTGCATAAGGTGGAATCCACCAACAGTTATGTGCTCTGTCATCTGTTCGACCAGCCCACCCATACTTCAGCCATGTTTATTTGCGATCGCTGCGGCGCGGTGAAAGAAGAATGTGCAGAAGGCGTGGAAGACATCATGCATACGCTGGCGGCAAAAATGGGGTTTGCCCTGCGGCATAATGTGATTGAAGCACATGGACTCTGTGCGGCATGCGTGGAAGTGGAAGCGTGTCGTCATCCTGAACAGTGCCAGCATGATCACTCTGTACAGGTGAAAAAGAAATCACGTTAAGAGGGCGTACATCCTTGTACACGTCGGGCAGGAGGGATTAATTACCAGCGATACTCATTGCGGGTTTCCCAATCCACGACCTCTTTTTCTGCCTGATCTTTCTGATAACCATAACGTTCCTGGATTTTACCGACCAGTTGATCACGTTTACCTTCAATGATCGTCATATCATCATCGGTCAGTTTGCCCCATTGCTCTTTCACTTTACCTTTAAACTGTTTCCAGTTACCGCCGGCTTCATCTTTATTCATAATCAAGACCTCATCGTTAGGTTGTGAATGAGAGTACGTTCACTTTTCTTCTGAACGTGAGATTAAGTGTAGTCAGCAATTTGGCTTAGGATTATTTATTCAGAATTTTTAACCGTCACGTTGCGGCAAACCAGGTACCGTTGCGCCAGTGACGCCGCCAGATAGCCGCCAGAGAAAGCCCGCGCAAAGCCAGAAAGACGGTTAATGCCAGCCACAAACCATGATTACCCAGCCACGGCAGCGTAAGGAGCGTCAGCGCAAAACCTGCGGCGGCCACCGCCATACTGTTACGCATTTCGGCGGCACGCGTTGCGCCTATAAACATGCCGTCCAGCAGATAACACCAGACGCCAACCAACGGCAAAATCACCTGCCAGATAAGATAGCGGTCGGCCAGCTGCTGAATCTGGGTTAACGACGTCAGTAACGCAATGATGTGTTCCCCTGCCAGCAAATAAACCACCGAAAACAGTAACGCTACGATCCCCGACTGGCGGCACGCTGCCCGCCAGACATCCAGCAACTGGCTACCGTCGCGCGCACCGTATGCCTGACCGGAATGTGCTTCAACCGCGTAGGCAAAACCATCCAGCGCATAGGCGGTAAAGGTGAGTAGCGTCATCAGAACCGCGTTAACAGCGATAATGTCACTCCCCAGTCGCGCGCCAAGTACGGTGATCGCGCCGAAACAGAGTTGCAACAACAGCGAGCGCAGCATGATATCGCGGTTAAGCGCCAGCAAGCGACGGAAATTTCCTCGCCAGGCAGTTTTCAGCATTTCGCCGGAGATTCCGCGTAGTTTGAGGATTTTACGCACCATTAGCAGACCAATCAGCAATGTTGCATATTCCGCAATAACCGTCGCCAGCGCCGCGCCCTGCACGTTCATATGCAGCCCCATCACCAGCCAGACATCCAGCACAATGTTGAGGATATTGCCGACCACTAACAAAATTACTGGCGCACGGGCATATTGCACGCCGAGTAACCAACCAAGTAATACCAGATTCGCCAGCGACGCCGGTGCGCTTAACCAGCGGATTTCAAGAAAGCGCCGCGCCTGTTCCAGGACTGCTTCACTACCGCCAACAATATGCAGCGCCAGATCGATAATCGGCGTACGCAACAGCGCAATTAACGCCCCAGCCCCCAACGCCAACAGCAACGGTTGCACCAGCGCACGGGCTAATGCCTGAGGATTTTTGGCACCATAAGCCTGCGCAGTCAGCCCGGTGGTGCTCATGCGTAAAAACAGCAACAACATAAAGAGAAAGCTGGTCGCCGTTGCACCAACCGCCACGCCGCCCAAATAAACCGGACTATCAAGATGACCAATAACCGCCGTATCGACCAGCCCCAACAACGGAACGGTGATATTGGAGAAAATCATGGGTAAGGCGAGATGCCAGAGCGCTTTATCAGATGAAGTGAGGAATGCCATGCAGACAAGCCTGATGAAGAGAGATGAAAAACAAACCGCGACGCCAGGCGGCATCGCGGTCTCAGAGATATGTTACAGCCAGTCGCCGTTGCGAATAACCCCAACCGCCAGCCCTTCAATGGTGAAGCTCTGCTGACGAAGGTCAACGACAATTGGTTTAAACTCGCTATTTTCTGGCAACAGTTCGACTTTATTGCCCTGTTTTTTCAGGCGCTTAACGGTAACTTCGTCATCAATACGTGCGACAACGACCTGACCGTTACGTACATCCTGAGTTTTATGCACTGCCAGCAAGTCGCCATCCATAATGCCGATATCTTTCATCGACATCCCGCTGACGCGCAGCAGGAAATCAGCATTCGGCTTGAACAAGGAAGGCTCGACCTGATAATGACCTTCAATATGCTGTTGCGCCAGAAGCGGTTCACCGGCAGCCACACGACCTACCAGCGGCAACCCTTCTTCCTCTTCCTGCAACAGACGAATCCCGCGTGATGCGCCGGAAACAATTTCAATAACGCCTTTGCGTGCCAGCGCCTTCAGATGTTCTTCAGCCGCGTTTGGGGAACGGAACCCCAAACGCTGCGCGATTTCCGCACGCGTCGGCGGCATACCTGTCTGGCTGATGTGATCACGGATGAGATCAAACACCTCTTGTTGCCTGGCCGTTAACGCTTTCATTCCGCCCCCTGGGTGTATATACAGTTATGCTGTGAGTATATACAGCAAAAGGCGATTTTGGAACCATAAACTGCACAATAAACCAGAGATTTATCGAAATCTGGAAGGGTTATCCAAAATGCGACCATAACAGGATGCACCAGGTAATCACGGCGACGATAATCGCAATCAGCACCGCGGCGGATCCCATATCTTTAGCGCGTCCGGATAGCTCATGGTATTCAGAGCCAATTCGGTCAACCACTGCTTCGATGGCGCTATTGAGGATTTCCACAATCATCACCAGCATCACGGAGCTGATAAGCAGCACGCGGGTAATTGCGTCCACATCCAGCCAGCAGGCGATGACCACCGCCAACAATACCGCTACGCCTTCCTGACGGAAGGCCGCTTCGTTGATCCATGCAGCGCGTAAACCTTTCCAGGAATAGCCAGCAGCTTTGATAATTCGGGTGAGTCCAGTGGTATTATTGGCCATTGAAAGAACCTTTTTACATTATGAGCGTCAATATCAGTGTACCGTTAAATCCGATGATTCGGGTTTGCGTAACGCCGCGCGAAACATGAGCGGATACCACAGAATTTCCCATGACTTTCTGCTATCCTTGCCGCGCATTTGCATTATTAACCAGAGGCTTTACATCGTTTATGTCCGGCTGGCCACGAATTTACTACAAATTACTGAATTTACCATTAAGCATCCTGGTAAAAAGCAAGTCTATTCCGGCAGATCCTGCCCCGGAACTGGGGCTGGATACCTCTCGTCCAATTATGTACGTTTTACCGTACAACTCGAAAGCAGATTTGCTGACGTTGCGCGCCCAGTGTCTGGCACATGACCTGCCTGACCCGTTAGAGCCGCTGGAAATCGACGGCACGCTACTGCCGCGCTATGTGTTCATTCACGGCGGGCCGCGTGTATTCACCTATTACACGCCGAAAGAAGAGTCTATTAAGCTGTTCCACGACTATCTCGATTTGCACCGTAGCAACCCAAATCTGGATGTGCAGATGGTGCCAGTATCGGTGATGTTTGGTCGCGCGCCGGGGCGTGAAAAAGGCGAAGTGAACCCGCCGCTGCGTATGCTTAACGGCGTACAGAAATTTTTCGCTGTACTGTGGCTCGGTCGCGACAGTTTTGTGCGTTTCTCGCCGTCAGTTTCGCTGCGCCGTATGGCGGATGAACACGGCACGGATAAAACTATCGCTCAGAAACTGGCGCGCGTGGCGCGTATGCACTTTGCCCGTCAACGTCTGGCTGCCGTAGGCCCACGTCTGCCTGCTCGTCAGGATCTGTTTAATAAGCTGCTCGCCTCCCGCGCCATTGCCAAAGCGGTAGAAGATGAAGCGCGCAGCAAAAAAATCTCCCATGAAAAAGCGCAGCAGAACGCGATTGCGCTGATGGAAGAGATTGCGGCGAATTTCTCTTACGAGATGATCCGCCTGACTGACCGTATTCTGGGCTTCACCTGGAACCGCCTTTACCAGGGCATCAACGTCCATAACGCTGAGCGCGTTCGTCAGCTGGCCCACGACGGTCATGAGCTGGTGTATGTGCCTTGCCACCGCAGTCACATGGACTACCTGCTGCTTTCTTACGTGCTGTATCACCAGGGGCTGGTGCCGCCGCATATCGCCGCCGGGATCAACCTGAACTTCTGGCCGGCTGGGCCGATTTTCCGCCGTCTGGGGGCGTTCTTTATTCGCCGTACTTTTAAAGGCAATAAACTTTATTCCACCGTTTTCCGTGAGTATCTCGGCGAACTGTTCAGCCGTGGTTATTCCGTCGAGTACTTCGTGGAAGGCGGTCGTTCCCGCACGGGGCGTTTGCTGGATCCGAAAACCGGTACGCTGTCGATGACCATTCAGGCGATGCTGCGTGGCGGCACGCGTCCGATTACGCTGATTCCGATCTATATCGGTTATGAGCACGTCATGGAAGTGGGTACTTACGCCAAAGAACTGCGCGGTGCGACGAAAGAGAAAGAGAGCCTGCCGCAGATGCTGCGCGGTTTAAGCAAGCTGCGTAATCTCGGTCAGGGTTACGTCAACTTCGGTGAACCAATGCCGTTGATGACCTACCTTAACCAGCACGTACCAGACTGGCGTGAATCTATCGATCCCATCGAAGCGGTGCGTCCGGCATGGTTAACGCCGACGGTCAATAATATTGCTGCCGATCTGATGGTACGCATTAACAACGCAGGCGCGGCAAACGCCATGAACCTGTGCTGTACTGCGCTTCTGGCGTCACGTCAGCGCTCACTCACCCGCGAGCAGTTAACCGAGCAACTCAACTGCTACCTGGATCTGATGCGCAATGTGCCTTACTCCACGGACTCTACCGTTCCTTCAGCCAGCGCCAGCGAGCTTATCGATCACGCGCTGCAAATGAACAAGTTTGAAGTCGAGAAAGACACGATCGGCGACATCATCATTCTGCCGCGCGAGCAAGCGGTACTGATGACCTACTATCGCAACAACATTGCGCATATGTTGGTGCTGCCTTCGCTGATGGCGGCAATTGTCACCCAGCATCGCCACATCTCCCGCGACGTATTGATGGAGCACGTCAATGTGCTTTACCCAATGCTGAAAGCGGAGCTGTTCCTGCGCTGGGATCGCGACGAGTTGCCGGACGTTATTGATGCGCTGGCCAATGAGATGCAACGTCAGGGGCTGATTACCCTGCAAGATGATGAGTTGCATATCAACCCGGCGCATTCTCGCACGCTACAGCTGCTAGCCGCAGGCGCGCGCGAAACGCTGCAACGTTATGCCATCACTTTTTGGCTGTTGAGCGCCAACCCGTCGATCAACCGCGGTACGCTGGAGAAAGAGAGCCGCACCGTCGCGCAACGTCTCTCCGTGCTGCACGGGATCAACGCGCCGGAGTTCTTCGACAAGGCGGTGTTCAGTTCTCTGGTGCTGACACTGCGTGATGAAGGGTATATCAGCGATAGCGGCGACGCCGAACCGGCAGAAACGATGAAGGTGTATCAGTTGCTGGCGGAGTTGATTACATCAGACGTGCGTTTGACGATTGAGAGTGCGACGCAGGGCGAAGGGTAATCAGTGAGAATTGCCGGATGCGGCTCAAACGCCTTATTCGGCCTACTATGAACTGCAAATTCAATAAATTGCGATATGTTGTGTAGGTCTGAGAAGCGCAGCGCATCAGGCAGCCCAGAAGAAAGCCGGATGATCATCCGGCTTTTTTACATCATCAGAAATGCCAGTAACTCATTGCCAGCCCTAAAAACAGTACCAGACCAACATAGTTATTATTCATAAATGCCTTAAAGCAGGCTTCTCGCTCACGGTTGGCAATCAGTTTTTGTTGATAAACAAACAGCGCGCCAGCCACCAGAATTGACCAGTAATATCCCCAGCCTAAGCCATTTAACTCACCGATAATCGCCATCAACGCCAGTACGCCAATCTGCAAAATACCAATAATCAATTTATCGTATTGGCCGAACAGGATTGCAGTGGATTTAATGCCAATCTTCACATCATCATCGCGGTCAACCATCGCATACTGCGTGTCGTAAGCCACCGCCCAGAGAATATTGGCGAGGAACATTAACCAGCAACTCAACGGCACCGACTCACTCACAGCGGCAAAAGCCATTGGAATCGACCAGCCAAACGCCGCCCCCAGCACCACTTGCGGTAGATGGGTATACCGCTTCATAAACGGGTACACCCACGCCAGCGCCAGCGCGGCAATCGACAACAGAATGGTCATCGTATTCAGCGTCAGCACCAGTAAAAACGAAATCAGTACCAGCACGACAAACAGCGCGCGCGCCTCTTTCTCCGTTACCGCGCCGCTGGGAAGTGGTCGGTTCGCCGTACGCTTAACATGACCATCAAACTTGCGGTCAGCATAATCATTCACCACGCAACCAGCAGCGCGCATCAGCCAGACACCCGCGACAAACACCGCCAGGATCCAGAGCTGGGGAACGCCCGGTGTCGCCACCCACAACGCCCATAATGTTGGCCAGAGCAGCAGTAACGCGCCAATTGGCTTATCCGTACGCATTAAGCGATGAAACGCCAGCAGCTTATTCTGCGTCAGACTCCACTCCATATTTTTTTCCTCTTAGTACAACGGTGACGCCGGTAAAAACAGTTCGGTTAGCAACAGCGGTTTACCGCTTAATCGCAGGCGGGAACGTCGCCCCCACAGTCCGGCATCACGGCCTATCTCAATAAAGTCCCGGGTTAATGTCGATGATGTGAACAGATAGCGTCCTAACGGCGTTTTACCCAATTTTTGTAACGCCAGCTCCGGCCCGCTTAACGTTGACACAGGAACGACGGTACGACCGGCAAGCCACGGTTCACCATCGGCACATAACAAAATTTCACGTAACCAGTAACGAGACTCTTTCGGCAGCAGCGGCAGTTCTTCGGGGATTTCATTCTGCTCGACAAACCCTTCGCGGATCATCGTCACGCTCACCGTTTTTCCCTGCTGTTCAAAACGTTTTGTCATGGAATCTTCCAGCAACAGCCAGTCGAGCAGTTGCGTATCCAGGGCAGGGATCTCTGTAAAATAGCGCAGCGCACGCAGTTGCGTTAACGCGGGGTGTGACATGCCGAACTCTCCGTTACATAACGTAAAGGCATTGTATCGCAGAAAAGTGTTTACGGGAGATGTAAAGCAAATTAAGTGATCTAATGCGCAACAAAAACGCAACAATCGCATGAAGTGGTAAAACGCTGTTGAACCTTACGCTTTGCCGATGCCCGTGCTGGCGAGGGCAACCATAGGGACATCACCGCCCAGGATGCCAGGAACGATGATGTTTTCCTTTACTTAAATACCTTTATTCTTTATACGATTAGCTCGCCAACTCGCAGTAAAAATTGGGAAAAGCGCATGTTTATCCTGAGATTTGGTGCCGAAAAGTGTTTCCGGAGTAAGATTAACAGGCAACATCTCATGTCTGGATTTGTAGATATACGTGGAATTCCAATTGGTATCTTTTGTAGGATTCAACATATCATGTAAGCGCTGGGAGCTTACCACCATAACTGGCCCATCATAGACAGAGGAGAACAGGATAAAGATATTATCGTTTCGTGTTAATTCATTCGTGTTAAAGGTTCTTAAATTATCTTCAGTTTCTATAAAGATAGGTGAAACATCATCACTACGAATCCACTCTTTATAAAGATGCCAGGCATTTGCTTTGATCGTATCATCCGTTGATCGTAGAGCCTGATCGATAAGTTGGATAAAAAAATTGTTATTTTGATCAATCAGCCCTTTATTCATATTAAATCTGTTAATAAAAACGATCATCTGTTGGGTATCGAAATTCACTTTACTGAATCGATGTTGACGCATAAAAATATCGAACGTGTTATCTTCATCAGAATGGATATAACTACGTATAATTGGATCTTTTATATAAGGGCAATGGCTAAATATTTTCTTCATATTCTCAATAAAGTTTTTATTAACAATATTAAGAATTTTTAATTGCATCACCAATTTTACTGCCAGAACGGATTTCAATATCATTGCATTATCTGGCAATGTATCAATCATTTTTATAATGTTATTGATATAACCATCAAGATCTTCATTCCCAAATATATCTGAATAATCAATAGTTAATTCCAATCGTTCTGTAATGCAATCTTTAAAATTCCCTGTCGACATTCGCACATGATCAAACATAACAGCTGTCAAATTCGATTTAATAAATGATATTTCTTTGTCAGAAAGAAATTCTGCTCTGGTGAAGTGCGAAGCATAAAGATAACAATTATCGAAGTTTGAATTTTTAATCTGACATTCGCGAAAATTACTATGACCAAGTTGACTCTGCGAGAAGTCAACTGTATCAAGAATATTTTGGCTAAAATCAACACATTCGCCACTCGTTTTGAGAAAAATCACATTGTGTAAACGTCGACATTTAAATATGACATTATTAACTGTTGCCTTAGTAAAATTGCAATTCTCAATGTCTTTACATTCGAAAGTTGCATGTTGTAGATTTGACGATAAAAAAGACACCTCCGAAATAACGTCACCTTTAAAATGGCAACTTGTTAAATCCAAATCAGACAGGTCGATATACCCCTGCGCATCTTTATCCATCATAAAATCACAAGCGCATTCTATTTTTTCATTTCTATAAAATTTTACGCTTATAATATCATTACTGATTGAGACTTCACGAAACATATTTATTGCATGATTTTTTTCGTTCCGTTGTTTTATATTTAAAAATATATTGCTGATATAAATAAAATTTTCTCGATTTAACCCTGGCACCCCATTAAAATTACGTAGTAAATCAAGATCTACTATATTATTTCCTTGCACCACATCATGTTTCATCAAAGAGTTATTGCCGCCAGAATTTGTGATATGACCTATCATAAAACCTCTGTATTACAGAAATAAAATAACCTGGAAAAGTAGCCTGAGCGTCCAGACACTACCGGCGAAAGGAAAAGAATCTCTGATAAGGCATTGAGATAATAGATATTCTTAGTGAAGAAGAAGTGAAGTACTATAAAAAATCGCTCATATCCCTGGAATGAAGCATAAAAAAAGGTGCGCCAGGAGACGCACCAGTTGTTGCAAAATCAGCACTGTGGGGCGTAATTACCCCTTGCCTTTTACACTGCTGATAAAGGTGGAACGGGCAGATGTTGACCCCAGGCGTTCAGCTTCATCAAGCAGTTTTAACGCCTTATCAACATCACCTTTCGCGACAGCGTTTTTGATCGCGGTATTAAAATAACTTTCCGTGTCGTTGAGCATCGGCTCGCTTTTCTTCACCGGTGCCGGAGCGGGTGCAGCCACAGCTGGTGCCGCCGTGTTGCCTACCGTAACCGGAGCTGGAGCGGAAGAACCAAATAGTGGCCCGACCAACACGCTGGAACTGGAGTTCGTTTTGACTTTCAGTTTCAGTAAGCCATCGGTGGTATGACGAGCAACCGGGTCAGGAATATCCGGGATCGAGTTACCGACGCCTTTGGCATAGGCTTTAGCCGGGTCGAGCAGTTGGGTCGTCTGCTGGAGATCTTTTTCCGTGGTAAAGACCAGAACATAAAGTTTTTGCTGCCCCAACGCCGGTGTCAGGCGCATAACGCCTTCCAGCCGATCTGCACTCATCACGCCTGGTTCCTGGTAGGTGAAATAACTGCTGGGGAAGAAGGCTGATGGGGTCATGTTCTGATCAAGAATCAGCACGTTCGGCGCAAAAACGCTGGTTTGTTTGTTCACTTCGCTGGTCAGCGTCAGGGTCAGTTCGCCAATATTTGCCGGGACGCTGTACGCAGCAACCGGACCACTGATGCCGGGAACGTTCAGTTGTTGGCCGCCGGTCGCCAGTTGGGTGGTCTGGGTTTTAGATTGATCGACCGGTGTCCAGGTGAGTTGTTGCAGCGCGGCAGATGGAATGGCTGGCGCGTCGCTGGTGTTTTGCGGTACGTAGTTAACATCGGCAAGGCTGATTCCAGGCGCGCTTGCCAGCAACCCTGCTGATAAACAGAGGGCGATGAGACTTTTATTCATTTTCATTGTTTTCACCTCAAAATCTGGAGCTCAGCGGTAGCCAGGCAATAGCGCGCTAAACCCGATAATCAGAGGGGCTTGCGCCCCTTTCAGATAATGACAACCTGTTTTTATGCCGGATGCGGCGCAAGCACCTTATCCGGCCCAGTTTTTGCTATTACCACCAGATTTCCATCTGGGCACCGAAGGTCCACTCGTCGCTGTCGCCACGACCGAAGCTGCCGCCGTTGAAATCAGCAGGAACGGCTTTGCCGTAGTTCGGGTTAACCTTGCTATCGCCGTTGTAGTCATAACCCCATTTCTCATCCCACTTGGCGTAGGTTGCGAAGACACGAATAGCCGGGCGTGACCAGATGCTGTCGCCAGCCTGCCATTGTTGTGCGAGGGTAATTTTGTACTGATTGTTCTTGTCGCCGGTGCGCTGGGATTCGACGTTGTCGTAGCCGATTTCCATCACGGTGCTCATGATTGGCGTCCACTTGTACATCGGGCGAATACCGACGGTCCACCACTTGGTGCCGTTGTCGTTATCCCAGTTGATATCCTGATACATACCCACGTACATCATGTCCCAGTTGTCGCCCATGGAGATCGCACCGTGGTCGAGGATACGCAGCATGTGACCGTTGTTGTTGATATTGTAGGCAAATTTTTCGTTATCAAACGCGACGCCAGAACCCTGCGACAGACCTTTACCCTGCGAGGTCATCGAGTCAGTAGCGTACTGAACAACAAACTTGTTAAAGCCCTTCAGGACACTCTGAGTATGTTCAGCAGTGAATAACCAGCCGTCTTTCGATGCGCCATCAACCAGACGATAGTTATCACGCAGGTTGGCACGACCGTAGTCGACACCCAGTTCTAATGTGCCGCCCGGGTTGATTTCCATCTGCGCTAAACGCACGTCGAAAACGTCGTTCGCGGTTTCGTTGGTATAGTCATAAATATTGTTGCTGGCGAAAGAGGAAGAACCACCTGCTTCAGAGGAGCGGGTTGCTGCCAGAGAGAGTTTACCGAAGCCAACATCGATGTTTTCCAGACCGGCACCAGGACCAGAAATATCCCAGTAGTAGAAGTCGATCATATGAACGTCATGACGTTGGTAGAAGCGCTTACCTGCCCAGATGGTGGAGCCTGGCAGCCATTCGATCAGGTTTTTACCCTGCACGTTTGCTTCACGGAAGGCCGGATCGGTAGCTTCCCAGTCATTCTGTTGTGCGACGGAATAGGCCACGTTAGTGTCGAAATAGAAGCTCTTATCGCCTTCTTTCCACACTTCCTGACCCAATTTTAATTCAGCATAAGTTTCACATTCGTTGCCAAGACGGTATTTACTTTGAGCACCGGTAGTCTGGAAACACTGTTGTTCACCGCCGCTACCTGTCCAGCCAATACCGGAACGTGCATAGCCGTGGAAATCAACAGCCATTGCCTGAGCAGACATTACGCCCGCTGCGACGGCAACCGCCAGAGGAAGTTTGCGCAGAGTAATCATCATTCTATCTCCTGAGTCATTGCTTTTCTTTTTTCACATCACCTGTGACAGGCTTTGTGTGTTTTGTGGGGTGCTTAAACGCCCGGCTCCTTATGCAGTCGACGACATGCAGTGCCATCCTCACGGAACAGATGACAACGCTCTGGCGGCAGGCCGATAGCGAATGTGGCACCTTCTTCTACCAACACCACGTCGTTCTGGCGGTACACCAGGTTTTGACGAATGGAAGGGATCTGGATATGGATTTGAGTTTCGTTGCCGAGTTGCTCGACGACCTGAACTTCACCCTCAAGGATGACGTCAGCGATATCACTCGGCAGTAGATGTTCCGGGCGAATACCCAGCGACATATTGGCTCCAACCTGGACATCACGGCTTTCAACAGGTAGCCAGACTTGCTGACGATTTGGCATCGGCAGCTCCACCTGCACTTGATCGATTGCGGTGGCGGTCACTTTTACCGGCAGGAAGTTCATCTTTGGCGAACCGATAAATCCGGCGACAAAACGGTCTGCCGGATAGTGGTACAGCTCCAGCGGTTTCCCAACCTGCGCCACGCGACCGGCGTCCAGTACCACGATTTTGTCGGCCAGCGTCATCGCTTCGACCTGATCGTGGGTGACGTAAATCATTGTGCGGCCCAGGCGTTTATGCAGGCGGGAGATTTCGATACGCATTTGCACACGCAGTGCAGCATCGAGGTTGGAGAGCGGTTCATCGAGCAAAAATACGCTTGGCTCGGCCACCAGCGTACGGCCAATCGCCACACGCTGACGCTGACCACCGGAGAGCGCTTTCGGTTTGCGATCCAGCAAATGCGCCAGTTGTAGTACTTCCGCCACCTGGTTGACGCGTTGGTTAATCACCTCTTTTTTTGCGCCTGCCAGTTTCAGGCCAAATGACATGTTTTCTGCTACTGACAGGTGGGGATAGAGTGCGTAAGACTGAAACACCATACCAACGCCGCGTTCTGCTGGCGGAGTGTCATTCATCCGTTTCTCACCGATGAACAGGTCGCCGCTGGTGATCGTCTCAAGCCCGGCAATCATGCGCAGTAAAGTCGATTTACCGCAGCCAGACGGTCCGACAAACACCACGAATTCACCTTCATGGATATCGAGATTGATATCTTTCGATACCACGACCTCGCCCCAGGCTTTCGTTACATTTTGCAGCTGTACGCTCGCCATGCCCTTCTCCCTTTGTAACAACCTGTCATCGACAGCAACATTCATGATGGGCTGACTATGCGTCATCAGGAGATGGCTTAAATCCTCCACCCCCTGGCTTTTTTATGGGGGAGGAGGCGGGAGGATGAGAACGCGGCTTCTGTGAACTAAACCGAGGTCATGTAAGGAATTTCGTGATGTTGCTTGCAAAAATCGTGGCGATTTTATGTGCGCATCTCCACATTACCGCCAATTCTGTAACAGAGATCACACAAAGCAACGGTGGGGCGTAGGGGCAAGGAGGATGGAAAGAGGTTGCCGTATAAAGAAACTAGAGTCCGTTTAGGTGTTTTCACGAGCACTTCACCAACAAGGACCATAGATTATGAAAATAAAAACAGGTGCACGCATCCTCGCATTATCCGCATTAACGACGATGATGTTTTCCGCCTCGGCTCTCGCCAAAATCGAAGAAGGTAAACTGGTAATCTGGATTAACGGCGATAAAGGCTATAACGGTCTCGCTGAAGTCGGTAAGAAATTCGAGAAAGATACCGGAATTAAAGTCACCGTTGAGCATCCGGATAAACTGGAAGAGAAATTCCCTCAGGTTGCGGCAACTGGCGATGGCCCTGACATTATCTTCTGGGCGCACGACCGCTTTGGTGGCTACGCTCAATCAGGCCTGTTGGCTGAAATCACCCCGGACAAAGCGTTCCAGGACAAGCTGTATCCGTTTACCTGGGATGCCGTACGTTACAACGGCAAGCTGATTGCTTACCCGATCGCTGTTGAAGCGTTATCGCTGATTTATAACAAAGATCTGCTGCCGAACCCGCCAAAAACCTGGGAAGAGATCCCGGCGCTGGATAAAGAACTGAAAGCGAAAGGTAAGAGCGCGCTGATGTTCAACCTGCAAGAACCGTACTTCACCTGGCCGCTGATTGCTGCTGACGGGGGTTATGCGTTCAAGTATGAAAACGGCAAGTACGACATTAAAGACGTGGGCGTGGATAACGCTGGCGCGAAAGCGGGTCTGACCTTCCTGGTTGACCTGATTAAAAACAAACACATGAATGCAGACACCGATTACTCCATCGCAGAAGCTGCCTTTAATAAAGGCGAAACAGCGATGACCATCAACGGCCCGTGGGCATGGTCCAACATCGACACCAGCAAAGTGAATTATGGTGTAACGGTACTGCCGACCTTCAAGGGTCAACCATCTAAACCGTTCGTTGGCGTGCTGAGCGCCGGTATTAACGCCGCCAGTCCGAACAAAGAGCTGGCGAAAGAGTTCCTCGAAAACTATCTGCTGACTGACGAAGGTCTGGAAGCGGTCAATAAAGACAAACCGCTGGGTGCCGTAGCGCTGAAGTCTTACGAGGAAGAGTTGGCGAAAGATCCACGTATTGCCGCCACCATGGAAAACGCCCAGAAAGGTGAAATCATGCCGAACATCCCGCAGATGTCCGCTTTCTGGTATGCCGTGCGTACTGCGGTGATCAACGCCGCCAGCGGTCGTCAGACTGTCGATGAAGCCCTGAAAGACGCGCAGACTCGTATCACCAAGTAATGCTGTGAAATGCCGGATGCGGCGTGAACGCCTTGTCCGGCCTACAAAACCGAAACGTATGTAGGCCTGATAAGACGCGTCAGCGTCGCATCAGGCAGTTGTTGTCGGATAAGGCGTGAAAGCCTTATCCGTCCTGGAATGAGGAAGAACCCCATGGATGTCATTAAAAAGAAACATTGGTGGCAAAGCGACGCGCTGAAATGGTCAGTGTTAGGTCTGCTCGGCCTGCTGGTGGGTTACCTTGTTGTTTTAATGTACGCACAAGGGGAATACCTGTTCGCCATTACCACGCTGATATTGAGTTCAGCGGGGCTGTATATTTTCGCCAATCGTAAAGCCTACGCCTGGCGCTATGTTTACCCGGGAATGGCTGGAATGGGATTATTCGTCCTCTTCCCTTTGGTCTGCACCATCGCCATTGCCTTCACCAACTACAGCAGCACTAACCAGCTGACTTTTGAACGTGCGCAGGAAGTGTTGTTAGATCGCTCCTGGCAAGCAGGCAAAACCTATAATTTTGGTCTTTACCCGGCGGGCGATGAGTGGCAACTGGCGCTCAGCGACGGCGAAACCGGCAAAAATTATCTCTCCGACGCTTTTAAATTTGGCGGCGAGCAAAAACTGCAACTGAAAGAAACGGCCGCCCAGCCTGAAGGCGAACGCGCGAATCTCCGCGTGATTACCCAGAATCGTCAGGCGCTGAGTGACATTACCGCCATTCTGCCGGATGGCAACAAAGTGATGATGAGCTCCCTGCGCCAGTTTTCTGGCACGCAGCCGCTCTACACACTCGACGGTGACGGTACGTTGACGAATAATCAGAGCGGCGTGAAATATCGTCCGAATAACAAAATTGGCTTTTACCAGTCCATTACCGCCGACGGCAACTGGGGCGATGAAAAGCTAAGCCCCGGTTACACCGTGACCACCGGCTGGAAAAACTTTACCCGCGTCTTTACCGACGAAGGCATTCAGAAACCGTTCCTTGCCATTTTCGTCTGGACCGTGGTGTTCTCGCTGATCACCGTCTTTTTAACGGTGGCGGTCGGCATGGTTCTGGCGTGTCTGGTGCAGTGGGAAGCGTTGCGCGGCAAAGCGGTCTATCGCGTCCTGCTGATTCTGCCCTACGCGGTGCCATCGTTCATTTCAATCTTGATTTTCAAAGGGTTGTTTAACCAGAGCTTCGGTGAGATCAACATGATGTTGAGCGCGCTGTTTGGCGTGAAGCCCGCCTGGTTCAGCGATCCGACCACCGCCCGAACGATGCTGATTATCGTCAATACCTGGCTGGGTTATCCGTACATGATGATCCTCTGCATGGGCTTGCTGAAAGCGATTCCGGACGATTTGTATGAAGCCTCAGCAATGGATGGCGCAGGTCCGTTCCAGAACTTCTTTAAGATTACGCTGCCGCTGCTGATTAAACCGCTGACGCCGCTGATGATCGCCAGCTTCGCCTTTAACTTTAACAACTTCGTGCTGATTCAACTGTTAACCAACGGCGGCCCGGATCGTCTTGGCACGACCACACCAGCCGGTTATACCGACCTGCTTGTTAACTACACCTACCGCATCGCTTTTGAAGGCGGCGGGGGTCAGGACTTCGGTCTGGCAGCAGCAATTGCCACGCTGATCTTCCTGCTGGTGGGCGCGCTGGCGATAGTGAACCTGAAAGCCACGCGAATGAAGTTTGATTAAGGGAGATAACAAAAATGGCAATGGTCCAACCGAAATCGCAAAAAGCACGTTTGTTTATTACTCACCTGCTACTGCTACTTTTTATCGCGGCGATTATGTTCCCGCTGCTGATGGTCGTCGCCATCTCGCTGCGTCAGGGGAACTTCGCGACCGGTAGTCTGATCCCGGAGCAAATCTCCTGGGATCACTGGAAACTGGCGTTAGGTTTTAGTGTGGAACAGGCTGATGGTCGCATTACGCCACCGCCATTCCCGGTACTGCTGTGGCTGTGGAACTCGGTAAAGGTCGCCGGGATTTCCGCGATTGGCATTGTGGCGCTCTCCACCACCTGCGCCTACGCTTTCGCCCGTATGCGCTTTCCAGGCAAAGCGACGCTGCTGAAAGGAATGCTGATTTTCCAGATGTTCCCGGCAGTACTTTCACTGGTCGCGTTGTATGCGTTGTTTGATCGTCTGGGTGAGTACATTCCATTCATTGGCCTGAATACTCACGGCGGCGTAATTTTCGCGTATCTGGGTGGGATTGCGCTGCATGTCTGGACCATCAAAGGCTATTTCGAAACCATCGACAGTTCGCTGGAAGAAGCGGCGGCGCTGGATGGTGCGACACCGTGGCAGGCCTTCCGCCTTGTCCTGTTGCCGCTGTCAGTACCGATTCTGGCGGTGGTGTTCATTCTGTCGTTTATCGCTGCCATTACTGAAGTTCCGGTCGCATCGCTGTTACTGCGTGACGTAAATAGCTACACCCTGGCCGTGGGGATGCAGCAATACCTCAACCCGCAAAACTACCTGTGGGGTGACTTTGCCGCCGCTGCCGTGATGTCTGCATTACCGATCACCATCGTCTTCTTGCTGGCTCAACGCTGGCTGGTCAACGGCCTGACGGCAGGTGGTGTGAAAGGTTAAAGATGTTGTTCTGCCAATGTTATGCCGCTGCACCCTCAACTTACGTTATCCCAACTTGTGACTGTTATTCGGCGCTCCACGGAGCGCCTTTTTTTACTCCCGCTTCAGCCGTTTCGAATTACACAGCCACAGGGTGATCACCAGTAACAGGATCGCTGCCGAGTAGATCAACACATCCAGTGGCGATTTATGATCGACGATGATCAAGCGCACAATGGCGGTGATCCCAATATAGACAAAGTAACGTAGCGGGAAGTGAAAACCGGACTGAAAGTACTTCACAATCAGCGCGATAAATTCGAAATAGAGAAAGTAAACCACCAGCCCTTCTACCAACTCATATTTGCTGGTTTGTTCTGGCGCGAACAGCACATCAGCCAGATGCACCGTTTCTTTGCCGAGGAAGACAACCAAAATCAGGCCGAGGCACAGCAGACCAAGATTGAGTACGGTCTGCAAAATGGTGGAGATAAACTCCACGCGCGGACGAGAGAGTGACGTCATAGCAGTACCTCCTTCACAGTGGCGAGCTTCCTGTATAACGCAAAAATGTGACGGAGATCTATATTTTTTGTGTATTTTTTGTTCAGCTCGATTAAGTGAGCATCTCCCATCAACGTCGCATCTGGCAAAACACACAGCCCCAAAAAATCACCCATTCAGGTGATTCCCAGCCACCAGCAATGCGCGAAAAATCGACAATGTTCCTCTGGAACAAATGAAACGTAACCTGATAAAGGTGGTAAAAATGAAGCCTTATTTTGCTGCTTTGATGTTATCAGTCTCTGTTCTTCCTGCTTATGCTGGTCCGCTCGGTACTGCTGATAAAACCGACCTACCGCAAAGCAATGTCTCCAGCCCAATGATGGCCCAGTCGCTCAGGCAACCAGACCTGCAACCGATATCGACGGACAGGAAGACAGAATGTTTTCGCCTTTACACACCAGATCGCAAACCGGGGGTGAACTGCGTTCCTGATGGCTCGACAGGCCATTAAGAATGAAGGTGCCAGTGAGTGCGAAAACTGGCACCTTTCCCATGACTTAGCGGAAATTGACGCTACGGTCGCTGGTCATGTCATACAACTGGAACTTACGCCCAAGTTGCTGACCACCGTCACGCGTCAGCGGCGTCCAGCCAATTGCCGCACGGCTGCGTGTCGGGCCAGACGAGAAGAGATCCAGCGGTACAGAGACATACACGCCTTTGGTAAAGTCCCCTTCGCCGTACTCCTCTTTCGAAACATTCGTGATCGTGGCATAGCCACCCACCACCACGCCGCTATCAAAGCGTTTGGCGATCTCCAGCGTGCCGCCTTTATCCCCTGCCAGATACTGCCCGACGCTGGCTTTCACTAACACATCCTGAGCGAAAGATGGCGTCCAGTATGCGGTCAGATGTCCGGTTTTCACGCTGTAGTCGGTGAATTTCATCATATCTTTTGCGCTACGCCAGTCGCGCTGTTTAACGTAGTTGGCATCCAGACCAAACGCCCAGTTGCTGTCCAGCGGGCGATACAACACTTCTGCCCCCGCACCGCCAAACATGGTTTCGAGATAACCACCGTAGACCTGACCGTAGAAGCCGTTGCCCAGATGCTGGAAGTAGTTGGCTTGCAGGTTATTCACATAGACATCGTTCTGCACATACTCGCGCACATGGGTACGAACGCGCGGTAAGTGCGAGTCCTGCGGCGGGTTGGTGTAGTTAAACTTGTCGTAGTTGTTGGCAAGATTTGCAAACAGGCTGCCGGTGGTGAGCAGATGGTCCGTCAGCCATAAATCCGCCGTTCCCATCACGCCCAGCTGATACATGTAAAAGTTTTCCGGGCCACCGACCGACTGGTTCAGCACCGGATCGATATGGAAATCAAAGCGTGATTTGTCGATATACCAGCCCTGCTCGGTGGACTGCGGAACCACTGGCTCGACGCGTTTTTGCGCCAGCGTCGTTTCGTGGCCCAACGGCTCTCCGCCGAGATGATTTTTCAGGCTGGCGACATCGGTTTCCGTCGTCACCTGCGGCATGTTAAGGCGATTTTCCGTAATGCGGATCGTTTTGATCCCATCCGGCAGATCGTTCATCACGATCCGATTAGCACGGATGATCCCTTCGCGCGAATCACGATATTTCACCTGCTCGCCGGTAACATACAGCGTATCGCCTTTCGCCTGGATCTGCGGATCGGCCAGTCCGGCGTTGTATTTCAACAGCGTTAACTGATTCGCCACCACCGAGTGCTGCAAAATGGCATCCTGCGGCTGCGGTTGATATTGCGGGCGGGCGTTATCGCTGTAAGACGGGCGCAGATCGTTAAAGTTGGTGCGCAACGTAACGCCAAACATAAAGGTGTTGCCACGTTCATAGCTAAGGTTAACGTCGGCCCAATCGGTAACGCGATAAATCGCACCGACGTTAAACTTACTTTTTTGCTCCAGCTTCCCGGCAAAATCCTGCTGATAATTATTGCCTTCATACTCCAGTTTCAGGCGCAGCGGTTGCCAGGGCGTCTGGTATTCCACGCCGCCAAACAGTGAGGTCGGGCCGTGGAACATCTGGCTACCGTCGATAGATCCCGCCTGTTTGTAGCTGTTATCGCGATAGCAAAATTTATCACTGGCTGAACAGAGCGGATTTTTCACATTACCGCTGGTGCCCAGATATCCCCAGCCCAGGCCGAGCGTAAAATCGAACGGCCCCCAGGCTTTGCTGGCAACAAGATATTCCGCATCAAACAGCCCCGTACCGCCGATATCCCGCGCACCAACCGCCACTTGCGGCAGCCAGTAACTCTCTTCCCACAAACGCAGTTTGAGATCGAAGGCTTTATCTTTATACGTTTGATCACCAGAGAACGCTTCGACGCTGCTGTACTGCCGGGTGCGCACATCGGTATAGCGCAGCGTTGTTTCCAGCCACGGGAAGAGTTGCACTGAAGCTGAGTAATAACGGTACTGATCGTTATCGCGATAGTTCAAACTCAACTCCCCTTCCCGCGCCATGCGGGCGGTAGGCGTTTGTAATAATCCTACGCCACCGAAATCCGACTGCGACGGACCAATGGGCGCAGGATATGTTTCGCCGTAGCAAGCTGTGCTAATGCCCAGCGCCAGTAAGCTAAGCAGATGTCTTTTTTTCATTATTGAGGTATCCGCTGCGTCAGAGTCTGAAGAATGTCGGCGTTAAGGGCATCAGGCGTCTCACTCCAGACGGAGTCCGCGAGGCCAACATAAATAATGCTGCCGGGCATCGGCTCTACGTGACGCTTGTTCCAGTAAGCCACCGGCGCTTTTTGCGTGCGTCCGTCCGGGTAAACCACCCACGCGTAGCTGCGATCCGCACCGCTAAGCAGGTTCTGCCCGGAGAGATAGCTCGCCACGTCGCGACCCGGAGTGAATGGCTGCTTGCCAGGACGGCTGATAAGCCCGAACAACATGACCGTGGACGGCGGTGGTCCGACCCACAGCGTGTAGTTGCCCTGCAACGGCGGGTTACCGCGTTCGGCAACGCGGACGATATCGGGATCAAGATTGATTTTTTGCCTGCCCGTCACTTTCAACGCCTGAATTTGCTGGCGTAAGGCGTTAATCGCGGCGGCATCGTCGGCGCTGGAGTCTGCGGCTAGTTCTGCCAGCCGTGTCAGCAACGCCTGCTGCTGACGCAATGCTGCCGCCGTTGCCAGCTCTTCGCTAATCACCGCACCGGGCCACCAACTGTTTGCCAGCCGTGGTTGGCCTACCAGATCGATTAAATGCTCTGCACCCGTCAGCGTTTTGGCCTCACTGCTGCCATTGCTGAATACCTTGACGGTTCCCGCCGCGAAGACCGATGACGCCCCCACACTCAAAATCAATGCGACAATAGTTTGTTTAATCATTGTTTTGCCGCCTTGATGAGAGTGGTTTTCACCGGGAAATAATCCGCGCCGAGATACTGTTCCGACTGGCGAATTTGCCCTTCGCTGTCGATCCAGTAGCGGTTATGCCAGCGCGCCTGGTCGGTGGAGACTTCTTCGTCCAGCACGCGAACCGGGGTTTCATCGCTGCCGACTTTGACGGTATCGGTGCCATCCCATTTGAAGACTGAGCGTGCGGTGGCGTAGCGTACCTGCTGGTACTCGGTCCAGCCCATCGTGCGCGTCCAGGTTGCACCATCAACAATTTGTGCGGGTTTAATCAGCGGGTCGGCAGCAAGGTTATTCACTTCAATCAGGTTGTCGCCGCCAAGCAAAGTCTTCACCAGACGACCATGTTGTGTGACAAGAGTGGCCTGATCCTGAGTGACCCATTTTTGTTGTCCGTCTTCAGCGAAGGCCAGCACCACAAACAATTGCGGCCCGCCATTAAGCTGCATGTACTGGCTGGCGTAGGGCATATTTTGAATATCATCGTCCGTCAGCTGTACGCCTGGCGTGCCGAACAGACTGTCCCACAGTGAATTGCCCAGCTCTTTAGTCGTGGCTGAACAGGCCTGTAATAGCAGGCAGATAAGAATGAGTGCAGGTCGCTTCACGACTCTTCTCCAGAGGGGCAGAATAACCACACCGGAGTGTGGTTATGGTTAATCCCTTCATATTTCAAGCCACAGATGCAATGACCCGAATTATTTTGGGATACATACTTTATTACTGGGTACTGGTGGTCGTGGTTGTTGTGGTCCCGGTATTAGAACCATCACCGCCACCGGTTGCCGCGAGCGCGACACCCACCGCCGAGCTTACGGTGCTGACGCTGGTCGCGGAGGAACTCCCCGCCGAAACCGACGTTGCTGCCGACCCTGCCGCTTCGCCCACCTGTACAGGTGCAGCCCACGCAGAAGTCGCCGCAAGCGCAGATATGGCAAAAATGCCATACAGAACTTTTTTCATAACAATTTCCCTTCATTGAATGAATGGAGATTTACCCAAAAACATTTCGGGCGGGATCGAGTATACACAACTAAAGCATGCGAATTACGGCGCGGAGAATTAGCGATGGCGTTTTAGGATAATTGGAATGAATATCAAATATAAGTTTCAACTTATATTTAAATAACAATAAAAATCATAAACTTAAAATAAAAACAAAAGTGATTAATCTGCGTATTTTCCGAAATAAACAACGATTAAAAATCTATTTTAGGATTAACCTCACGGTATGATTTCCGTTAAATCACAGACAAGGGGATTTATCTGATAAAAAAATGCCGACATAACGTCGGCATTGTTATTAAGGTTTATAAATTAACCGCGCCACGCTTTATAGCGGTTAATCAGACCATTGGTCGAGCTATCGTGGCTGCTGATTTCTTTGTCATCTTTCAGCTCTGGCAGAATACGGTTCGCCAGCTGTTTACCCAGTTCCACGCCCCACTGGTCGAAGGTGAAGATGTTCAGGATCACGCCCTGAGTAAAGATTTTGTGCTCATACAGCGCAATCAACGCACCCAGGCTGAACGGAGTGATTTCACGCAGCAGGATGGAGTTGGTCGGGCGGTTACCTTCGAACACTTTGAACGGCACCACGTAGTCAAGCGTTGCCGGATCTTTACCCTGATCACGATATTCCTGCTCAACCACTTCGCGGGATTTACCAAACGCCAGCGCTTCGGTCTGAGCAAAGAAGTTAGACAGCAGTTTCTGGTGATGATCAGAGAGTGGGTTATGGGTGATAGCCGGGGCGATGAAATCGCACGGTACCATTTTGGTTCCCTGGTGGATCAGCTGGTAGAACGCGTGCTGACCGTTTGTGCCTGGTTCACCCCAGATAATCGGGCCAGTCTGGTAATTCACGACGTTACCGTTACGGTCAACGTACTTACCGTTGGACTCCATATTGCCCTGCTGGAAGTACGCCGCGAAACGGTGCATATACTGGTCATACGGC
Organism: Escherichia sp. WS3227_2; assembly: GCF_046486495.1. NCBI lineage: Bacteria > Pseudomonadati > Pseudomonadota > Gammaproteobacteria > Enterobacterales > Enterobacteriaceae > Escherichia > Escherichia sp. WS3227_2. The sequence continues at coordinate 27,264 of NZ_JBJQLG010000018.1, read as the reverse complement.
AGAATCGCTTCAGTTTCCGCGCCAAAGAAATTGTTGTACCAGATGCCAATCAGCGCCAGCAGTACAGGCAGGTTTTTCTCGGCAGGCGTGGTGGAGAAATGCTTGTCCATCGCGTGTGCGCCAGAAAGCAGTTCAACGAAGTTATCAAAGCCGATGGAGAGAACAATCGACAGGCCAATCGCTGACCACAAAGAGTAACGGCCGCCAACCCAGTCCCAGAACTCGAACATGTTGGCAGTATCAATACCAAACTCGCCAACGGCTTTGGCGTTGGTTGAGAGCGCAGCGAAGTGTTTCGCAACGTGCTTCTCATCACCTGCCGCTTTCAGGAACCAGTCACGCGCGCTATGGGCGTTGGTCATGGTTTCCTGAGTGGTGAAGGTTTTAGAGGCTACCAGGAACAGCGTGGTTTCCGGGTTTACTTTTTTCAGCACTTCCGCGATGTGAGTCCCATCGACGTTAGAAACAAAGTGCATGTTCAGGTGATTTTTGTACGGACGCAGTGCTTCGGTCACCATGTACGGGCCGAGGTCAGAACCACCGATCCCGATGTTCACTACGTCAGTAATTGCTTTGCCGGTATAACCCTTCCACTCACCGGAGATAATCGCTTCCGAGAAGGTTTTCATCTTCTCCAGCACCGCGTTGACTTCCGGCATTACGTCTTTGCCATCAACCAGAATCGGGGTATTGCTACGGTTACGCAGCGCTACGTGCAGCACGGCGCGGTTTTCAGTACGGTTGATCTTCTCGCCAGAGAACATCGACTTAATCGCGCCCGCCAGATCGCACTCTTTCGCCAGATCCTGTAATTTCGCCAGCGTCTCTTCAGTGATGCGGTTTTTGGAGTAATCCACCAGCATCTGATCGTCGAAGGTTGCGGAGAACTTAGAAAAACGATCGCCGTCTTTAGCAAAAAGATCGGCGATCGTAACGTCTTTCATTTCATCGAAGTGTTTCTGTAGTGCCTGCCAGGCAGCGGTCTGCGTTGGATTGATGTTTTTCATTAGCAATACTCTTCTGATTTTGAGAATTGTGACTTTGGAAGATTGTAGCGCCAGTCACAGAAAAATGTGATGGTTTTAGTGCCGTTAGCGTAATGTTGAGTGTAAACCCTTAGCGCAGTGAAGCATTTATTAGCTGAACTACTGACCGCCAGGAGTGGATGAAAAATCCGCATGACCCCATCGTTGACAACCGCCCCGCTCACCCTTTATTTATAAATGTACTACCTGCGCTAGCGCAGGCCAGAAGAGGCGCGTTGCCCAAGTAACGGTGTTGGAGGAGCCAGTCCTGTGATAACACCTGAGGGGGTGCATCGCCGAGGTGATTGAACGGCTGGCCACGTTCATCATCGGCTACAGGGGCTGAATCCCCTGGGTTGTCACCAGAAGCGTTCGCAGTCGGGCGTTTCGCAAGTGGTGGAGCACTTCTGGGTGAAAATAGTAGCGAAGTATCGCTCTGCGCCCACCCGTCTTCCGCTCTTCCCTTGTGCCAAGGCTGAAAATGGATCCCCTGACACGAGGTAGTTATGTCTGAAATTGTTGTCTCCAAATTTGGCGGTACCAGCGTAGCTGATTTTGACGCCATGAACCGCAGCGCTGATATTGTGCTTTCTGATGCCAACGTACGTTTAGTTGTCCTCTCGGCTTCTGCTGGTATCACTAATCTGCTGGTCGCTTTAGCTGAAGGACTGGAACCTGGCGAGCGATTCGAAAAACTCGACGCAATCCGCAATATCCAGTTTGCCATTCTGGAACGTCTGCGTTACCCGAACGTTATCCGCGAAGAGATTGAACGTCTGCTGGAGAACATTACTGTTCTGGCAGAAGCGGCGGCGCTGGCAACGTCTCCGGCGCTGACAGATGAACTGGTCAGCCACGGCGAGCTGATGTCGACCCTGCTGTTTGTCGAAATCCTGCGCGAACGCGATGTTCAGGCACAGTGGTTTGATGTACGTAAAGTGATGCGTACCAACGACCGATTTGGTCGTGCAGAGCCAGATGTAGCCGCGCTGGCGGAACTGGCCGCGCTGCAGCTGCTCCCACGCCTCAATGAAGGCTTAGTGATCACCCAGGGATTTATCGGTAGCGAAAATAAAGGTCGGACAACGACGCTTGGCCGTGGAGGCAGCGATTATACGGCAGCCTTGCTGGCGGAGGCTTTACACGCATCTCGTGTTGATATCTGGACCGACGTCCCGGGCATCTACACCACCGATCCACGCGTGGTTTCCGCAGCAAAACGCATTGATGAAATCGCGTTTGCCGAAGCGGCAGAGATGGCAACTTTTGGTGCAAAAGTACTGCATCCGGCAACGTTGCTACCCGCAGTACGTAGCGATATCCCGGTCTTTGTTGGCTCCAGCAAAGACCCACGCGCAGGTGGTACGCTGGTGTGCAATAAAACTGAAAATCCGCCGCTATTCCGCGCGCTGGCGCTTCGTCGCAATCAGACTCTGCTCACTTTGCACAGCCTGAATATGCTGCATTCTCGCGGTTTCCTCGCGGAGGTTTTCGGCATCCTCGCGCGACATAATATTTCGGTGGATCTCATCACCACCTCCGAAGTGAGCGTGGCGTTGACACTTGATACCACCGGTTCCACCTCCACTGGCGATACATTGCTGACGCAATCTCTGCTGATGGAGCTTTCCGCACTGTGCCGGGTAGAAGTGGAAGAAGGTCTGGCGCTGGTCGCGTTGATTGGCAATGACCTGTCAAAAGCCTGCGGCGTAGGCAAAGAGGTATTCGGCGTACTGGAACCGTTCAACATTCGCATGATTTGTTACGGCGCATCCAGCCATAACCTGTGCTTCCTGGTACCCGGCGAAGATGCCGAGCAGGTGGTGCAAAAACTGCATAGTAATTTGTTTGAGTAAATACTGTATGGCCTGGAAGCTATATTTCGGGCCGTATTGATTTTCTTGTCACTATGCTCATCAATAAACGAGCCTGTACTCTGTTAACCAGCGTCTTTATCGGAGAATAATTGCCTTTAATTTTTTTATCTGCATCTCTAATTAATTATCGAAAGAGATAAATAGTTAAGAGAAGGCAAAATGAATATTATCAGTTCTGCTCGCAAACGAATTCCCGTACACTGAACTCTCTGGCTCACTGAGGGCACCATCATGGCACTCCCCCGTATTACCCAAAAAGAGATGACTGAACGCGAGCAGCGTGAACTTAAAACACTGCTGGATCGGGCGCGGATTGCGCATGGTCGCGTGTTGACTAATTCGGAAACCAACAGCATTAAAAAAGAGTACATCGATAAGCTGATGGTTGAGCGTGAAGCAGCAGCAAAAAAAGCCCGCCAGTTGAAGAAAAAGCAGGCTTATAAACCGGATCCCGAAGCATCGTTTAGCTGGTCGGCAAATACGTCGACGCGCGGCAGGCGCTGATTAGCGCCCTTTTTTCTTACGCCCCGGCGAGGTAAAACGCTTACCGTTGGACGCCGGGCGACCGCCTTTTTCCGCCGTTTTTTCCATCTTAACGACTGGACGTTTGATGCCCGCCGTTTTCGGTTTAGCCTTCGCTTTAGGTTTTGCCTCGGAAGAGGAATTTTCGATGAGCTTAAAGAGGTCGATTAACTCATCGTCAGTTAAATCGCGCCACTCACCCAGCGGAATGCCGCTTAAGCTGACGTTCATAATGCGCGTACGTTCCAGCTTTTTCACTTCGTAACCAAAGTGCTCGCACATGCGACGGATCTGACGGTTCAGCCCCTGCACCAGGGTAATGCGGAAGACAAACGGCGCTTCTTTTTTGACTTTGCACTTTTTCGTCACCGTCCCGAGGATCGGCACCCCCGCCCCCATACCACGAATAAATTCATCGGTAATCGGTTTATCGACCGTCACCAGATACTCTTTCTCATGATCGTTACCCGCACGGAGGATCTTATTCACCAGATCGCCGTGATTGGTGAGGAAAATCAGCCCCTGGGAGTCTTTATCCAGGCGGCCAATCGGGAACACGCGTTTGCTGTGGTTAACGAAATCGACAATGTTATCGCGCTCGCCATCTTCGGTGGTGCTGACAATACCGACGGGCTTGTTCAGGGCGATAACTACCAAATCTTCGGCTTCCCGAGGCTCAATCAACTGACCGTTTACTTTCACAACGTCGCCGGGTTTCACCTGATCGCCAATGGTGGCTCGCTTGCCATTAAGGAACACATTGCCTTGCTCGATATAGCGATCCGCTTCGCGGCGTGAGCAAATTCCGCTTTCGCTGATGTATTTATTTAAACGGACTGATGAGTCGGGCAGCATAAATTCTCCTGTAAAACGCGGAATATACCGTACCTCTTAGCGGGGAAAAACAGGGTTATGCGGCAACGTCGAAATTAAATGTGATCTGCCACGCCTTTTATCACAAAAGTGTCTCCGGAAGTACGATGCAAATTTGCCTGGCAAAATAAGGATAATCAACATATTACGAATCGCTGCACACCTGTGCTGATGACTACTACGCAGAGAAACAAATGTGCAAGAGAAAGCGCTATTTCTCCCCATGCAAAGAGTGAAAAATCGCTTTGAAAGGCCCTCATGATGGGGTTATATCAGATCAAGCGGTGAGAAAGCGTATTTGCACAAATGTGCAGAACCAGGAGGCGGCAATGGAAAACAGTGACGATATCCGTTTGATTGTGAAGATTGCCCAACTCTATTACGAACAGGATATGACGCAGGCGCAAATCGCGCGCGAACTGGGTATTTACCGCACCACCATCAGCCGCTTGCTTAAACGAGGCCGCGATCAGGGAATTGTCACCATCGCCATCAACTATGACTACAACGAAAATCTCTGGCTGGAGCAGCAACTGAAGCAAAAGTTTGGCCTGAAAGACGTTGTGGTGGTGTCGGGAAATGATGAGGATGAAGAGACTCAACTGGCGATGATGGGGTTACACGGCGCGCAACTGCTGGATCGCTTGCTGGAGCCTGGCGATATTGTCGGTTTTTCCTGGGGTCGCGCGGTGAGCGCACTGGTTGAAAACTTGCCGCAGGCGGGGCAATCGCGGCAGTTAATCTGCGTACCAATTATTGGCGGACCGTCCGGTAAACTCGAAAGCCGCTATCATGTAAACACATTAACCTATAGCGCGGCAGCGAAGCTGAAAGGGGAATCGCATCTCGCGGATTTTCCGGCTCTGCTGGATAACCCCTTAATTCGTAATGGGATCATGCAGTCTCAGCACTTTAAAACCATCTCTGCCTACTGGGATAATCTGGATGTCGCCCTGGTGGGAATTGGCTCACCGGCCATTCGCGACGGCGCTAACTGGCATGCGTTTTATGGTGGTGAAGAGAGTGACGACCTGAATGCCCGCCAGGTTGCTGGCGATATTTGCTCGCGCTTTTTTGATATTCACGGCGCAATGGTTGAAACGAATATGAGCGAAAAAACACTCTCTATCGAAATGAATAAATTAAAGCAGGCACGGTATTCCATTGGCATTGCCATGAGCGAAGAAAAATACAGCGGAATTGTTGGTGCACTGCGTGGAAAATATATTAATTGTCTGGTAACGAATAGCAGCACAGCTGAACTATTACTGAAATAAAAATCTTCCCGATGTTTACCGTAATAAAAATTACGGCGGGTCCCTATTATCTAAAATCAGGAGTCTGTTATGCAAACGTGGTTAAATTTGCAGGATAAAATCATTATTGTCACCGGTGGCGCATCCGGCATTGGTCTGGCGATTGTGGATGAATTATTAGCACAAGGCGCGAATGCACAGATGGTCGATATTCACGGTGGCGATGGACAATATGAAGGTCATAAAGGCTATCAGTTTTGGCCGACCGATATTTCCAGCGCCAAAGAGGTAAATCATACGGTAGCGGAAATTATCCAGCGTTTTGGTCGCATCGACGGTCTGGTCAATAACGCCGGGGTCAATTTCCCGCGTCTGCTGGTCGATGAGAAAGCGCCTGCCGGGCAGTATGAACTCAACGAAGCTGCATTCGAAAAAATGGTCAATATCAACCAGAAAGGCGTTTTTCTGATGTCGCAGGCGGTGGCGCGACAAATGGTCAAACAACATGATGGCGTGATTGTGAATGTTTCCTCAGAAAGTGGGCTGGAAGGCTCAGAAGGCCAAAGCTGTTACGCCGCGACCAAAGCCGCGCTCAATAGCTTCACGCGCTCCTGGTCGAAAGAGCTGGGTAAGCACGGTATCCGTGTGGTCGGTATCGCGCCAGGGATTCTGGAAAAAACAGGACTGCGCACGCCGGAATATGAAGAAGCGCTGGCGTGGACGCGCAATATCACCGTCGAGCAGCTGCGTGAAGGCTATACCAAAAATTCCATTCCTATTGGGCGCGCCGGAAGATTAGCAGAAGTGGCTGATTTTGTTTGTTATTTGCTGTCTGAACGCGCCAGCTATATCACCGGAGTAACCACTAACATTGCAGGCGGCAAAACGCGCGGCTAAGGAGGCTTTATGGTCAATGCCATTTTTTGCGCCCACGGCAAATTAGCCTGCGCCATGCTGGAATCGGTTCAGATGGTGTACGGCGATGCCAGGGTCGAGGCAGTTGAATTTGTGCCCGGCGAGAACGCCGGAGACATTGTGGCAAAGCTGGAGAAGTTAGTGAGCATTCACAATCATGACGAGTGGCTAATCGCCGTGGATTTACAGTGCGGTAGCCCGTGGAATGCAGCAGCGACGCTTGCGATGCGCAATCCGCACCTGCGGGTGATCAGCGGCCTTTCCCTGCCACTGGCGCTCGAACTGGTCGATAACCAGGACAGCATGAACGTTGATGAACTGTGTGAACACCTGACGCAAATCGCAAAGCAAACCTGCGTTGTCTGGAAACAACTGGCAACGGCAGAGGAGGATTTCTGATGAACATTACGCTCGCCCGCATTGATGACCGCCTGATCCACGGCCAGGTCACAACCGTCTGGTCGAAAGTGGCTAACGCCCAGCGCATTATTATCTGCAATGACGAGGTGTATAACGATGAAGTTCGCCGGACATTATTGCGTCAGGCCGCCCCGCCGGGAATGAAGGTTAACGTGGTCAATATTGAAAAAGCCGTCGCGGTTTATCACAACCCGCAATATCAGGACGAAACCGTTTTTTATCTTTTCACTCGCCCACAGGATGCCTTAGCGATGGTTCGCCAGGGGGTAAAAATAGACACCCTGAATATTGGCGGCATGGCCTGGCGGCCCGGTAAAAAACAGTTAACCAAAGCGGTTTCATTAGATGATGATGATATTAACGCATTTCATGAGTTAAATAATCTTGGCGTCATACTGGATTTACGCGTCGTAGCGTCAGATCCCTCAATCAATATTATCGATAAAATAAACGAACAGTTAATCGCAAATTAAATAATAGCGCCTGTGTACATATGCTTTAACAGGCAGGGATGACGACACTTAAAAGGTGACAAATCATGGAAATAAGTACCCTACAAATCATTGCTATATTTCTTTTTTCCTGTATTGCCGGAATGGGCAGCGTGCTGGATGAATTTCAGACTCATCGCCCGTTAATTGCCTGTACGGTGATTGGTTTAATTCTCGGTGATTTAAAAACCGGAATAATACTCGGTGGTACGCTGGAATTGATAGCTCTCGGCTGGATGAACGTCGGCGCGGCGCAATCTCCGGATTCTGCACTCGCCAGCATAATCTCCGCCATTCTGGTTATCGTTGGTCAGCAAAGCATCGCCACCGGAATCGCCATCGCGTTGCCTGTGGCTGCGGCAGGCCAGGTGCTGACGGTGTTTGCCCGTACCATCACCGTAGTGTTCCAGCACGCGGCGGATAAAGCAGCGGAAGAGGCGCGGTTTCGCACTCTCGATATTCTGCATGTCTCCGCGCTTGGCGTGCAGGCGCTGCGCGTTGCTATTCCGGCACTGATTGTCTCGCTGTTCGTCAGCGCCGATATGGTCAGCAATATGTTAAACGCCATTCCCGAATTTGTGACCCGAGGACTACAGATTGCTGGCGGTTTTATCGTGGTGGTCGGTTACGCCATGGTGCTACGTATGATGGGCGTGAAATATTTGATGCCTTTCTTTTTCCTCGGTTTCCTCGCAGGTGGCTACCTCGATCTCAGTCTGCTGGCGTTCGGTGGCGTCGGCGTGATCATGGCCCTGCTCTACATCCAGTTAAATCCACAGTGGCGTAAAGCTGAACCACATCCCCAGACCACCACTATCACCGCCCTTGACCAACTTGATGATTAACGGAGCCATCATGGAACAGAGAAAAATTACACGCAGCGATCTGGTGAGCATGTTTCTGCGCTCCAACCTGCAACAGGCGTCCTTTAACTTTGAACGTATTCACGGGCTGGGTTTTTGCTACGACATGATCCCCGCCATCAAGCGACTTTACCCATTAAAAGAGGATCAGGTTGCGGCGCTCAGGCGACACCTGGTGTTCTTCAATACCACGCCAGCCGTATGTGGCCCGGTCATCGGCGTCACTGCCGCCATGGAAGAGGCGCGGGCCAACGGCGCGGAAATTGATGACGGCACCATTAACGGCATCAAAGTCGGTCTGATGGGACCATTGGCAGGGGTTGGCGATCCACTGGTCTGGGGAACGCTGCGCCCGATTACCGCCGCGCTCGGCGCATCTCTGGCACTTTCGGGCAACATTCTCGGCCCGCTGCTGTTCTTCTTTATTTTCAACGCGGTGCGTCTGGCGATGAAGTGGTATGGCCTACAGCTCGGCTTTCGCAAAGGGGTGAATATCGTCAGCGATATGGGCGGTAATTTGCTGCAAAAACTCACCGAAGGCGCGTCGATTCTCGGACTGTTTGTGATGGGCGTGCTGGTGACCAAATGGACGTCAATCAACGTACCGTTGGTGGTTTCACAAACGCATGCCGCCGATGGCTCCACCGTCACCATGACCGTGCAGAACATTCTCGACCAACTTTGCCCTGGTTTGCTGGCGCTCGGTCTGACGCTACTGATGGTTCGTCTGCTCAACAAAAAAATTAACCCGGTATGGCTGATTTTCGCCCTGTTTGGCTTAGGGATTATCGGCAATGCGCTGGGCTTCCTGTCCTGATTCTTCGCCCCGGCACGACTGCCGGGGCCATCGCTCAACATGAGGTGGTTTATGAAAACAACAGCTCTGCGTCTTTATGGTAAACGTGATTTACGCCTGGAAACCTTTGATCTTCCTGAAATGCAGGAGGATGAAATCCTCGCGACGGTGGTCACCGACAGCCTGTGCCTCTCTTCCTGGAAAGAGGCCAATCTGGGTGAAAACCATAAAAAAGTACCCGACGATGTGGCGACCAACCCCATCATCATCGGCCACGAGTTTTGCGGCGATATTCTGGCCGTGGGTAAAAAGTGGCAGCACAAATTTCAGCCGGGCCAGCGCTATGTGATTCAGGCCAACCTGCAATTGCCGGATCGCCCGGACTGCCCCGGCTACTCCTTCCCGTGGGTGGGCGGTGAAGCCACACATGTGGTTATCCCAAATGAGGTTATGGAACAAGATTGCCTGCTGGCATACGACGGCGAAACCTATTTTGAAGGCTCGCTGGTTGAACCGCTTTCCTGCGTGATTGGCGCGTTCAACGCCAACTATCATCTTCAGGAAGGTAGTTATAACCACACGATGGGGATTCGCCCGCAAGGGCGTACGCTGATCCTCGGCGGCACCGGACCAATGGGACTGTTGGCGATTGATTATGCGCTGCATGGACCCATTAACCCGTCGCTGCTCGTCATTACCGATACCGACAACGATAAATTGAGTTATGCGCGGAAGCACTATCCATCAGAATCGCAAACACTGATTCATTATCTCAATGCCACTGATGCAGCATTTGATACGTTAATGGCGCTGAGTGGCGGTCACGGCTTCGATGATATTTTCGTCTTTGTGCCTAATGAAGGACTGGTGACTCTCGCCTCTTCCTTGCTGGCGACAGATGGTTGCCTGAATTTCTTCGCCGGACCGCAGGATAAACATTTCAGCGCGCCAATTAATTTCTACGATGTGCATTATGCATTTACCCACTACGTGGGCACGTCAGGCGGCAATACCGATGACATGCGCGCAGCAGTCAAATTGATTGAAGAGAAAAAAGTGCAGGCCGCAAAAGTGGTAACACATATTCTTGGGCTGAATGCCGCGGGCGAAACCACGCTTGAATTGCCTGCCGTCGGCGGCGGCAAAAAGCTGGTGTATACCGGGAAATACCTGCCGCTTATGTCACTCACGCAGATTCAGGATCAAGCACTGGCGGCAATTCTGGCGCGTCATCAGGGGATCTGGTCCGGTGAGGCGGAGCAATATCTGCTCACTCATGCAGAGGCAATTTCCCATGATTAATCGCGCTACTTAACTCTGCATGTCGCTGGCTGGTCGCCGCGGCAACTTCGCGACCTGATGTGCGGCTGATTGCTGAAGCGGCCCAATGTGCACGAGAAGGATAAAAAAACATCAGCGCCTTAAGGGGCGCTCAAATTGGTGGCAAAGTACACATTGTTTATGCCGGATGCGGAATAAAGCCTTATTCGGCCTACAAAATCGCGAAAATTCAAGACATTGCAATTAGCTTGTAGGCCTGATAAGCGTAGCGCATCAGGCAATGCTGTGTTTGTCATCAGGCTCAACGCCCGGTGCAATACGTGACATCGTGAGCCATGTCAGTAAGTGGTTAAATTCGCAGTGGTAGCATGCCTTCCGTGATTTCTTACTAACCGGAGAAGTAATGGAACTGCTTTTATTGAGTAACTCGACGCTGCCGGGTAAAGCCTGGCTGGAACATGCACTGCCGCTAATTGCTGAACAGTTGCAGGGTCGCCGCTCAGCGGTGTTTATCCCTTTCGCTGGCGTAACGCAGACCTGGGATGATTACACAGCGAAAACGGCTGCGGTTCTCGCTCCGCTGGGTGTTTCTGTCACCGGTATTCATAGCGTTGTCGATCCCGTTGCCGCGATTGAAAATGCTGAGATCGTGATTGTCGGCGGCGGGAATACTTTCCAGTTGCTGAAACAGTGCCGCGAGCGCGGGCTGCTGGCACCAATTACTGACGTGGTGAAACGTGGCGCGCTGTATATTGGCTGGAGCGCAGGCGCTAACCTTGCTTGCCCAACCATTCGTACCACCAACGATATGCCGATTGTCGATCCGCAAGGTTTCGATGCGCTAAATCTGTTCCCGCTGCAAATCAACCCGCACTTCACCAACGCGCTGCCGGAAGGCCATAAAGGTGAAACCCGTGAACAGCGTATTCGCGAACTGCTGGTCGTCGCGCCAGAACTCACAATTATTGGTCTGCCGGAAGGTAACTGGATCACAGTGAGTAAAGGTCACGCTACGCTGGGTGGCCCGAACACCACTTATGTGTTTAAGGCTGGTGAAGAAGCGGTTCCGCTGGAAGCGGGTCACCGTTTTTAAGTGAATTGCCGGATGCATGATCCGGCATCTTGTTCATAGTGCCTGATGCGACGCTTGACGCGTCTTATCAGGCCTACAGGATTCACAATATTAATACTCGTCCCGTCCTTCATCTTCATCCGGCTGTTCCAGCACACTGTAAGCCACCGAACAAAACAGCGAGTTCAGACGCTGCATATCTCCCAGTAAGCCTAAATGTAGCGAACTGGTTTCAATGCTCTGCACGTTTTGCTGATGCAGGCGATCGACGTGGGCGTGGGAATAGCGGCGATTAAGAATGCGAAAACGATGCTTGCTGCGGCGCAAACGACGGGCGCTGGTAACATCGCCAGAGAAGAAAACCGACATTGCCAGTTTTAAATTACTGAGCAATTGCTCATAGAGTGCATCCAGTTCCTTCAAACCATCAAGCGAAAATGCTCGCCTTGCAGCCAGCGATTTGTCGGCAATTTCACTACCCATGCGCTCGACGATATCGGAGGCCTGTTCAAGGTTGAGCGACATTTCGATGATCTCCGCCCAGCGGCGCGACTCTTCTTCTGCCAGTTCCTCTTTTGGCATTCGCGCCAGATACAGCTTAATGGCGGTGTAGAGAACGTTGATATCATCTGCCAGCTTACGCAGCTCTTTCTCCTGCCGTGGCTCGCCGTGCATCACTTTATTCAACCCTTCCATCATCTGTTCCATGGCGTCGCCAATGCGCAGGGTTTCGCGCGCGGCGTTCGCCAGAGCAAGCGTGGGCGTATCCAGCGCGCTGACATCCAGATGTTTGGGCCGTAGCTGGGTATCCAGTTCCGGTTCATCGCGAATAATCGTTTTGCAAAACCGTGCCATCGGGTCAACAAATGGCAGCATGACCAGGCAACGTACAAGGTTGTAGAAGACGTGGAAATAGATCACCAGTTCCGCTTTTGGCAATGACAACTTCCCCATTGTCTCTGCCAGCAAATGGACAAACGGCAGGATAATCAGGCTACCCACCAGCTTAAACAGCAGACTACCCAGCGCGACACGGCGGGCTGCGGCATTGGCGGCACTGTTGTTGAGCATCGCCAGCAGGCCGGAACCGAGGTTAGCACCAATCACCAGACAGAGCGCCACGGGGAAGGAGATAATGCCTGCGGCGGTCAGAGTCGCGGTCAGCAGTACAGCAGCAAGGCTGGAGTAGCTGATAATGGCGAACATCGCGCCAATCAGCGCATCCAGCAGAATATCGCCGGTCAGCGAGGCAAAGATCACCTGAACGCCGTTTGCCTGGGTGATCGGCGTTACGGCCTGCACAATCAACTCCAACGCCAGCAAAATCAACCCAAGACCAATACCGACGCGGCCCAGTTGCCCGGCGCGTGACTGTTTGCGTCCGAGGAAAAAAATCACGCCGATAAAAATAAGTAATGGTGACAGCCAGGATAAGTCGAAGGTGAGAATACGCGCCATTAGCGCCGTCCCGACATCTGCACCCAGCACAATCACCAGAGCCGGTGCGAGGGCTACCAGATCCTGAGCGACGAACGAGGTCACCAGCATGGTGGTGGCATTACTGCTCTGTACCAGTGCGGTAACGCCGATCCCCGCGCAAAAGGCGAGCGGCTTTTTTTCGACGCTCCGGCTAAGGACAGTACGCAAACGCGCGCCGAAGACGCGCATTACGCCGGTTCGAACAATATGAGTCCCCCAGACCAGCAGGGCGACGGCAGAAAGCAGGTGAAGCAGCGTTAACACGAGTTCAGGTTCTCCTTATCGTTATATGTTCCTGAAGCAATTGAATGACCAAAGGATCGGAAACACGCTGACTGGCATCTTTACTGTGCCTTTTGACCTTCGTTTTTCCGGCTAAGATTATTCCAGCCTGATTCCAGTATAAGTGTTTCATATTAATAAAGAGACAGGGCACTCATTGAGCGCCCTGTTTGTTGTAAGGAAAAGTGACAGATTTGTGAATCAGTCCGCGTCATACCCCAGATTCGGTGCCAGCCAGCGCTCAACATCTGAGACGCTCATACCTTTACGGCGGGCATAGTCTTCAACCTGATCGCGCTGGATTTGCGCCACCGCGTAATACTTGCTGTCCGGGTGGCTGAAGTACCAACCCGAAACCGATGCACCAGGCCACATGGCGAAAGATTCTGTGAGTTTCATGCCAGTGTGTTTTTCCACTTCCAGCAGCTCCCAGATGGTGGCTTTTTCCGTATGTTCCGGGCAGGCCGGATAGCCCGGTGCCGGACGGATGCCCTGGTAGTTTTCGCGGATCAGTTCTTCGTTGCTGAGGTTCTCGTTCGGCGCATAGCCCCAGTAGACTTTACGCACACGCTCATGGAGATACTCCGCAAAGGCTTCGGCTAAACGGTCGGCAAGCGCTTTCACCATGATTTTGTTGTAATCATCGTGCTGCGCTTCAAAGGCATCAGCCAGTGCGTCCTCTTCCAGCCCGCCAGTCACGGCAAATGCGCCGATGTAATCTGCTTTACCAGAAAGCTTCGGCGCAACGAAGTCAGCGAGACAGTAGTTAGCGAAGCCGGTTTTTTCGGTCTGTTGACGCAGATGGTGGCTGACGTTGATCACATGGGTACGCGTTTCGTCACGGTAGATTTCAATGTCATCGCCCACACGGTTTGCCGGGAACAGGCCCACCACGCCACGCGGATTCAGCGTTTTTTCGGCGCTTAATTTATCCAGCATGTCGTTGGCGTCTTTAAACAGCCGCTGCGCCTCAACGCCTACCACTTCATCTTCCAGAATGCGCGGATACTTCCCGGCCAGCGACCAGGTCATAAAGAACGGTGTCCAGTCGATGTAATTACGCAGCGTTTCGATGCTGGCTTCGACTTCCTGCACGCCGAGACGGTGCGCCACCGGCGGCGTATAAGCCTGCCAGTCAAAAGCGAAGTCGTTATCACGCGCCGCTTCCAGCGTGACCGGTGGTGTGCGCGGTTTCTTGCGCCCGTGCTGAATACGTACGGTTTCGTACTCCTTGCGGGTACGAGCGACAAAATCATCACGCTGAGTATCGGAAAGCAGCGCCGCCACCACACCAACGGTGCGCGATGCGTTCTGTACATACACCGTCGGGCCGCTGTAGTTCTGCTCAATTTTCACCGCCGTGTGCGCTTTTGAGGTGGTCGCGCCGCCAATCAGTAACGGAATGGTGAAGCCCTGACGCTCCATCTCTTTCGCCACGTTAACCATCTCGTCCAGCGACGGCGTGATCAATCCTGAAAGGCCAATCAAATCAGCATTCACTTCTTTGGCGGTACGGAGAATTTTTTCCGCAGGCACCATCACGCCGAGATCGACAATTTCGTAGTTGTTACATTGCAGCACCACACCAACGATATTTTTACCGATGTCGTGGACGTCGCCCTTCACGGTGGCGATCACCATCTTGCCGTTGGTTTTGCCCTGCTCTTTGCTGGCTTCAATAAACGGTTCGAGGTAGGCCACCGCCTGCTTCATGACGCGCGCCGATTTGACCACCTGTGGCAGGAACATTTTCCCTTCGCCAAACAGATCGCCGACCACGTTCATGCCGTCCATCAACGGGCCTTCAATCACTTCAATCGGGCGCGTAGCCTGCTGGCGGGCTTCTTCGGTATCCTGCTCGATAAACTCGGTAATGCCTTTGACCAGCGAGTATTCCAGACGTTTATTCACTTCCCACGAGCGCCACTCCGCCTGCTGGGCGTTAGCGGTGTCGTCGGTTTTGCTGCCGCGATATTTCTCGGCAAGCTCCAGTAAACGCTCAGTGCCATCGTCGCGACGGTTAAGAATCACATCTTCCACCGCGTCGCGCAGTTCAGCGGGCAAGTCGTCGTAAATCGCCAGCTGCCCGGCGTTGACGATCCCCATATCCATGCCATTGCGAATAGCGTAGTAGAGGAACACCGCGTGAATGGCTTCGCGCACCGGATCGTTACCACGGAATGAGAAAGAAACGTTAGATACGCCGCCGGAGATCAGCGCGTGCGGCAGTTCGCGTTTGATGTCTTCACACGCGCCGATAAAGTCCTGTGCGTAGTTGTTGTGCTCTTCAATGCCAGTTGCGACCGCGAAGATGTTCGGGTCGAAGATGATATCTTCTGGCGGGAAGCCAACTTCTTCGGTGAGGATTTTGTACGCCCGACGGCAAATCTCGATTTTCCGTGCGCGGGTATCGGCCTGCCCCTGTTCGTCAAAGGCCATTACCACCACTGCCGCACCGTAACGACGCAACAATTTCGCGTGATGGATAAAAGCGTCGACGCCCTCTTTCATCGAGATAGAGTTAACAATGCCTTTGCCCTGGATACACTTCAGACCTTTTTCAATGACGTCCCATTTTGAGGAGTCGATCATAATCGGCACGCGAGCGATATCCGGTTCACCGGCAATCAGATTGAGAAAACGCACCATCGCCGCTTCGGCGTCGAGCATCCCTTCATCCATATTGATATCGATAATCTGCGCACCGTTTTCCACCTGCTGACGCGCCACATCCAGTGCCTCGCTGTATTTCTCTTCTTTGATCAGGCGCTTGAACTTAGCGGAACCGGTGACGTTGGTGCGTTCACCCACGTTCACAAACAGGCTATCGTCGCCAATGTTCAGCGGCTCCAGGCCGGACAAACGGCAGGCTACGGGGATTTCCGGCAGTTTGCGCGGCGCTAATCCTTCTACTGCACGACTCATCGCTGCAATATGTTGTGGCGTGGTGCCACAGCAGCCGCCGACAATATTGAGAAAGCCCGCTTGTGCCCATTCACGTATCTGTTTTGCCATCGTGTCGGCGTCGAGATCGTATTCACCAAAGGCGTTGGGCAGCCCGGCGTTCGGGTGCGCGGTGACATAGCATTCCGCAATACGCGACAGTTCCTGTACGTACTGGCGCAGTTCGTCTGGCCCCAGCGCACAGTTCAGGCCAAAGGTCAGCGCTTCAGCGTGGCGCAGGGAGTTGTAAAACGCTTCAGTAGTCTGCCCGGAGAGCGTGCGCCCGGAGGCGTCGGTGATGGTGCCGGAGATCATAATCGGCAGCTCAACGCCCAGCGCTTCAAACTCCGTTTTCACCGCAAAGACCGCCGCTTTGGCGTTAAGGGTGTCGAAAACGGTTTCAATCAGGATCAGATCCGCACCACCTTCCACCAGCGCTTTGGTGGATTCGCGATAGGCCGCCACCAGCTGGTCAAAAGTGATGTTGCGGAATGCCGGATCGTTGACGTCCGGAGAAATAGACGCCGTGCGGTTGGTCGGGCCGAGAACACCGGCAACGTAGCGCGGTTTCTCCGGCGTGCGCGCGGTCCACTCATCAGCACAGGCGCGCGCCAGTTTCGCCGCCGCAAAGTTGATTTCCGCCGACAGGGATTCCATCTGGTAATCCGCCATCGCAATGGTTGTGGAGTTGAAGGTGTTGGTTTCGATGATATCCGCGCCCGCTTCAAAGTAGGCGTTGTGGATAGCGGCGATCACTTCCGGTTTACTGAGTACCAGCAGGTCGTTGTTGCCTTTGAGGTCGCATGGCCAGTCGGCAAAGCGTTCACCACGAAAATCGGCTTCGTTCAGTCGATAGCTCTGGATCATGGTGCCCATACCGCCGTCCAGCACCAGAATACGTTCATTTAACTGCGCACGCAGTTGTTCCACTTTGCTGCTCACACTTGCTCCCGACACGCTCAACCCAGATTTAATAAAAATTCAACAAACCATACTGGCATAAACGCATCTGTGGTAAAAGCGACCACCACGCAACATGAGATTTGTTCAACATTAACTCATCGGATCAGTTCAGCAACTATTGCATTAGCTAACAATAAAAATGAAAATGATTTCCACGATACAGAAAAAGGAGACTGTCATGGTCGCACCCATTCCCGCGAAACGCGGCAGAAAACCCGCCGTTGCCACCGCACCAGCGACTGGACAGGTTCAGTCTTTAACGCGTGGCCTGAAATTACTGGAGTGGATTGCCGAATCCAATGGCAGTGTGGCACTCACGGAGCTGGCGCAACAAGCCGGGTTACCCAATTCCACGACCCACCGCCTGCTAACCACGATGCAACAGCAGGGCTTTGTGCGTCAGGTTGGCGAACTGGGACACTGGGCGATCGGCGCGCATGCTTTTATGGTCGGTAGCAGCTTTCTTCAGAGTCGTAATCTGTTAGCCATTGTCCATCCTATTCTGCGCAATCTGATGGAAGAGTCCGGCGAAACCGTGAATATGGCGGTGCTGGATCAAAGCGATCATGAAGCGATTATTATCGATCAGGTACAATGTACTCACCTGATGCGAATGTCCGCGCCTATCGGCGGTAAATTACCGATGCATGCTTCCGGTGCGGGTAAAGCCTTTTTAGCCCAACTGAGCGAAGAACAGGTGACGAAGCTGCTGCACCGCAAAGGGTTACATGCCTATACCCACGCAACGCTGGTGTCTCCTGTGCATTTAAAAGAAGATCTCGCCCAAACGCGCAAACGGGGTTATTCATTTGACGATGAGGAACATGCGCTGGGGCTACGTTGCCTTGCAGCGTGTATTTTCGATGAGCACCGTGAACCGTTTGCCGCAATTTCTATTTCCGGACCGATTTCACGTATTACCGATGACCGCGTGACCGAGTTTGGCGCGATGGTGATTAAAGCGGCGAAGGAAGTGACGCTGGCGTACGGTGGAATGCGCTGACTTTTTCTGGCGGGCAGAGGCAATATTCTGCCCGTCATACCCGACTGGCAATAGAATAAGGGTGTCTGTTAATCGCATTGACGCCAAAATAACTTATTGTCATATACTTCACACGCTTTTATTACCTCAGCATTATTTTTAAACATCAAACCACTTAATTATTAACAAAATCGCAAGATCTCATTCCACCGAAACTTTTACGGCTGCATTATGAGATTGAGCGATTTATGATATTTCTTTACTTGTAATCATATTAAATTTTTTCACTGTTCTGATAGTTAAAATTCAAGACATCAATAAACAATGAGATATTTAAATGATTACTCGTATTCCTCGTAGTTCTTTCTCTGCAAATATTAATAATACAGCCCAGACAAATGAACACCAAACCCTGAGTGAATTGTTTTATAAAGAACTCGAGGATAAATTTTCTGGCAAGGAGCTGGCGACGCCTCTATTAAAAAGCTTCTCAGAGAACTGTAGACAAAATGGTCGTCATATCTTTAGTAACAAGGATTTTGTCATTAAGTTTTCCACGTCCGTCTTACAGACTGATAAAAAAGAAATTACGATAATTAATAAAAATGAAAACACGACACTCACTCAAACCATTGCTCCAATATTTGAAGAATACCTGATGGAAATTTTACCTCAACGCTCAGACGCTCTTGATAAACAAAAATTAAATCTAAAATCAGATAGAAAAGAAAAAGAATTTCCAAGAATTAAACTTAATGGTCAATGTTATTTTCCGGGGCGACCCCAAAACCGTATAGTATGCCGACACATTGCTGCACAATATATTAATGATATTTATCAGAATGTTGACTACAAACCCCATAAAGATGATTACTCTTCAGCTGAAAAATTTCTCACTCACTTCAACAAAAAATGCAAAAATCAGACTTTGGCGTTGATTTCCAGCCGTCCTGAGGGGCGTTGCGTTGCTGCCTGCGGTGATTTCGGGCTAGTTATGAAAGCATATTTTGACAAGATGGAATCAAATGGCATCAGTGTTATGGCAGCCATATTATTGGTGGATAACCATGCTTTGACGGTCCGGCTAAGAATAAAGAACACAACTGAAGGATGTACCCATTACGTGGTTTCGGTTTATGATCCAAATGTAACTAACGATAAAATAAGAATCATGAGCGAAAGTAAAGAGGATATTAAACACTATTCACTGATGGACTTTATGAATGTAGATTATAGCCTCCTGAAATGGTCAAATGATCATGTTATTAACCAATCTGTTGCAATAATTCCAGCACTTCCGAAAGAACAGCTATTGATGTTAAAAGGATCTGTGGATGAAATAACCCCTCCATTATCACCTTCAACGATGAATTTGCTCATGGCAATTGGTCAGAATCACCAACTTACGCAACTGATGATTCAGCTCCAGAAAATGCCAGAACTACATAGAACAGAAATGTTGACTGCCTATAATAGTATTAACCTGCCAGGCTTATATTTGGCTATAAATTATGGTAATGCGGATATCGTTGAGACTATTTTCAATTCATTGTCAGAGCCAGGATATGAAGGGTTACTCTCGAAAAAAAATCTCATGCATATTCTGGAGGCAAAAGATAAAAATGGTTGTTCTGGATTATTTTTAGCGATATCACGTAAGGATAAAAATGTTGTAACCTCGATTCTGAACGCCTTACCTAAACTGGCCGCAACACATCATTTAGATAACGAACAAGTGTATAAATTCCTGAGTGCCAAAAATAGAACGTCCAGCCATGTTTTATACCATGTTATGGCGAATGGTGATGCCGACATGCTGAAAGTTTTTTTGGACGCATTACCGTTGTTAATTCGCACATGTCATTTGACTAAAGAACAGGTACTCGATCTCCTGAAGGCAAAGGATTTTTATGGTTGCCCAGGACTATACCTGGCGATGCAAAATGGACATAGCGATATCGTGAAAGTTATTCTCGAAGCATTACCTTGTCTGGCCCAGGAAATTAACATTTCAGCTTCCGATATTGTAGATCTTCTGACCGCTAAAAGTCTTGCGCGCGACACGGGTTTGTTTATGGCCATGCAGCGCGGACATATGAACGTTATTAATACTATTTTTAACGCATTACCCACTCTGTTTAATACGTTTAAATTCGATAAAAAAAATATGAAGCCCCTCCTCCTGGCAAATAACTCTAATGAATATCCCGGTTTGTTTTCAGCGATACAGCATAAACAACAAAACGTTGTAGAGACGGTTTATCTTGCTTTATCTGACCATGCACGCCTGTTTGGATTTACTGCTGAAGATATTATGGATTTTTGGCAACACAAAGCGCCACAAAAATACTCTGCCTTTGAGTTGGCTTTTGAATTGGATCACCGGGTTATTGCTGAATTAATCCTTAATACGATAAATAAGATGGCTGAAAGCTTTGGCTTTACGGATAACCCTCGATACATTGCGGAGAAAAATTCTATGGAAGCTTTACTCAAAAAAGCATCTCCCCATACCGTACGCTAAATCTTTGCCTGCGCCGATACGCATAAACATCTTCCACATGTCCTTCACGAATACGGTTTTGTAGTGCGCGCCAGTAATCAGCGCGGAACAGGTCGGCGTGCATCTCTTCAAAGAGTGGCCCAATGCGGGGGTCGGCGCATAGCCAGTGGCGAAACTCTTCCGGGAAAACATCGCCCGGCGAGACGCTGTACCACGGTTCGCTGGCAAGTTCGTCCTCCGGGTAGCGCGGCGGCGGGATGTCGCGGAAGTTCACTTCCGTCATGTAGCAAATTTCGTCGTAATCATAAAACACCACACGCCCGTGACGGGTGACACCGAAGTTTTTAAACAGCATGTCGCCAGGGAAAATGTTAGCAGCGGCAAGCTGGCGAATAGCGTTACCGTACTCTTCAATGGCGTCGCGCAGCTGCTGACCTTCCACTTGTTCCAGCCAGATATTGAGCGGCACCATCCGCCGCTCAATATAAAGATGGCGAATCACAATTTGTTCGCCGAGATCGGTGATTTTTTCCGCTGCTTCCTGGAGCAGTAATGCCATTAATGCCGGGGAAATATGCCGCTTCTCCAGCACAAAGTTTTCAAACTCCTGGGTGTCCGCCATTCGGCCCACGCGATCGTGCTCTTTCACCAGTTGATAGCAGGCGCGAACGTGAGCGGCAGACATCTCTTTCTGCGGCGCGAACTTGTCTTTGATCACTTTGAATACCCGATCAAAGCCCGGCAGCGTAAACACCAGCATCACCATGCCACGAATACCCGGCGCTTCAATGAACTGCTCATTACAGCCCTGGAGATAAACGAGATATTCGCGGTAGCTTTCGGTTTTGGCGTGCTTCTGGCAGCCGATAGCCATATACAATTCAGCGGTGGTTTTACCTGGCAGAATTTCCCGTAGCCACTCGACCAGCGCTGCGGGCAGCGGCGCGTAAACCATAAAATAAGAACGCGCAAAGCCAAAGACGATGCTCGCTTCGGCGGTCGTCGTCAGACAGGTATCAATAAATAACTCGCCGTCGTCCGTCTGGTGGATCGGCAGCAAAAATGGCAATGTGCCGGAAGGCGTGATCAGTTTGCCCACCAGCCAGGCGGCTTTATTGCGGTAAAACAGTTCGTTCGCCACCTGTAAATGACTTTCCGCGAGGTTGTCTGTCCCCAGCGTTTCCGTCAGATGGCGAACGATGTAATGAATGTCACGGCTTTTATTCTGCCAACGCAGACGCAGCGGCAGATCGCTGATAACGCGCATCAGCAGAGATTCCCAGCCGTGATCGGGGTGAAAGTCTTTCGCCAGCGGGCGGGGAATGGTACGAAAACGGCGCTCTGGCTGGGAGCTAAAGATAAAAAGCCGCTCGGGAGTAAGCGAGCGGTGGTCAAATAACCGACAGTACACGGAGTTAAAAAAGCTCTCCGCAATCTCGAAGCGCGGGTAATCCGGCAACAGCCGGGTGTAATGCTCTTTGACGCGCAGTAAAAATGCCGCGTCCGTGCTTTGGCCGTTGGTAATGCAGCGCAGTTGCTCCACGACCAGACCCACGTGATGATCGTAAAGATGGATACGGTTTTTCATCGCCTGCTGGACAGCGTGCCAGTCGGCTTGTTCGAAACGCTGCTGCGCCCCGGAAGTCACTTCGAGGAATCGACCATACTGAGCGTCGAAACCTTGCAAAATGGTTTGTGCAATCAGTAATTCCAGGCCACGCGGCATCGCCTCTCCTTAATTCGCCCCTCGCCTTACGGAAAGGGGCGTTGGTTGTTAGAACTGCGATTCTTCGGTGGAGCCGGTCAGCGCGGTGACTGAAGACGTGCCGCCCTGAATAATGGTCGTCACTTTATCGAAATAACCTGTACCCACTTCCTGCTGGTGAGATACGAAGGTATAGCCATCTTTCGCAGCGGCAAATTCCGGCTGCTGCACTTTCTCAACGTAATGCTTCATGCCTTCGCCCTGGGCATAGGCATTTGCCAGGTCGAACATGTTAAACCACATGCTGTGGATGCCTGCCAGGGTGATGAACTGGAACTTGTAGCCCATATCCGACAGCTGCTGCTGGAAGCTGGCAATAGTTTTGTCGTCGAGGTTTTTCTGCCAGTTGAACGACGGCGAGCAGTTATAAGCCAGCAGTTTGCCCGGATATTTCGCGTGGATAGCTTGTGCAAAGCGACGCGCCAGTTCCAGGTCTGGCGTGGAGGTTTCACACCATACCAGGTCAGCATATGGCGCATACGCCAGGCCACGGCTGATCGCTTGTTCAATACCTGCATGAGTACGGAAGAAGCCTTCGCTGGTACGCTCGCCGGTAATAAATTCGCTGTCATATGGGTCGCAATCGGAGGTAATCAGATCCGCCGCATCGGCATCGGTACGAGCAACCAGCAGGGTTGGAACGCCCGTCACGTCAGCTGCCAGACGCGCCGCGACCAGTTTCTGAATAGCTTCCTGAGTTGGCACTAAAACTTTGCCGCCCATGTGACCGCATTTCTTCACTGATGCCAGCTGATCTTCGAAGTGAACTGCCGCTGCACCGGCTTCAATCATCGCTTTCATCAGTTCAAAGGCATTCAGGACACCGCCAAAACCGGCTTCCGCATCGGCAACGATCGGCAGGAAGTAATCGACATAGCGCGGATCGCCCGGCTCAATGCCCGCGGACCATTGGATCTGATCCGCACGGCGGAAAGTATTGTTGATCCGCTCCACCACAGCTGGCACCGAGTTTGCCGGATAGAGCGACTGATCCGGATACATGCTGGCCGCCAGGTTAGCGTCCGCCGCTACCTGCCATCCCGACAGATAGACTGCTTCAATACCCGCTTTCGCCTGTTGCAGCGCCTGACCGCCAGTCAGTGCGCCGAGGCTGTTGATGTAGCCTTTTTTCGACTCGCCGTGCAGCAGACGCCACATTTTCGCCGCGCCCAGTTGCGCCAGGGTGCATTCAGGATTGACTGAACCGCGTAATTTCACCACATCTTCCGCGCTGTACGGGCGAGTAATGCCTTCCCAACGCGGTTGAGTCCACTCTTTCTGTAATTCTTCAATTTGTTGTGTACGGGTTTTCATGTGCAGATGCTCCATAGTTATGTGGTGGTTTACGCTAACAGGCGGTAGCCTGGCAGGGTCAGGAAATCTATTAACTCATCGGAAGTGGTGATCTGTTCCATCAAGCGTGCGGCATCGTCAAAACGCCCCTGGGAGAAACGTTCTTCGCCCAGTTCGCTGGCAATGACTTTCATCTCTTCGCCCAGCATCTGGCGGAACAAGGCTTTGGTCACCGGTTTGCCATTGCTCAACGTTTTTTGATGATGGATCCACTGCCAGATCGAGGTACGGGAAATTTCAGCCGTCGCCGCATCTTCCATCAGGCCATAAATCGGCACGCAGCCGTTGCCGGAGATCCATGCTTCGATGTACTGCACAGCCACGCGAATGTTGGCGCGCATACCTTCTTCGGTGCGTTCACCATCACAAGGTGCCAGCAGCTGATCGGCAGTAATCGGCGCGTCTTGTTCGCGCATCACTTCAAGCTGATTTTTACGGGAGCCGAGAATGTCGTTGAATACCGCCATTGCCGTATCCGCAAGGCCTGGGTGAGCGATCCATGTGCCATCGTGACCGTTATTGGCTTCCAGCGCTTTATCCGCTTTTACTTTGTTGAGCACCTGGTTATTACGCTCTTCATCTTTGCTCGGAATAAACGCTGCCATGCCGCCCATAGCAAAAGCACCGCGTTTATGGCAGGTTTTAATCAGCAGGCGTGAGTAGGCATTAAGGAACGGTTTATCCATCGTCACTGCCTGTCTGTCTGGCAGGACGCGATCGGGATAGTTTTTCAACGTTTTGATATAGCTGAAGATGTAATCCCAACGACCGCAGTTCAGACCAACAATATGGTCACGCAGCGCGTGAAGGATTTCATCCATCTGGAACACGGCGGGCAGCGTTTCAATCAGCAACGTCGCCTTGATGGTGCCGCGCGGCAGATTAAAGCGATCTTCTGCATAGCTGAAGACTTCGCTCCACCAGGCCGCTTCCTGCCAGGACTGGGTTTTCGGCAGATAGAAATAGGGACCGCTGCCCTTTGCCAACAGTGCCTGATAGTTGTGGAAGAAATAGAGCGCAAAATCAAACAGGCTACCGGGGATTGCCTCACCACGCCAGGTGACATGTTTTTCCGGCAAGTGCAGACCGCGTACCCGACAAATCAACACCGCTGGATTGGGCTTGAGCTGATAAATTTTGCCTGCTTCATTGGTATAGCTGATGGTGCCGTTAACTGCATCACGCAGGTTAATTTGCCCGTCGATCACTTTGTTCCAGTCTGGTGCCAGTGAATCTTCGAAATCGGCCATAAAGACTTTCACATTGGCGTTGAGCGCGTTGATCACCATCTTGCGCTCAACCGGGCCGGTAATCTCTACCCGACGATCTTGTAAGTCCGCGGGAATACCACGAATTTTCCAGTCAGCATCACGAATGGAAGCTGTTTCCGAAATAAAATCAGGCAACGTTCCGTTATCGATATCCTGCTGCTGCTGAATGCGCGCTGCCAGAAGTTTATTGCGTTGTGGCGTAAAATGCGTCACCAGCTCAGTCAGAAATTCTACCGCTTCGGCAGTAAGAATTTGCTTCTCCTGCTCGCCATACGGCCTTATGAAAGCCAGTTCATCGGTTGTTGTTGCCTGTTCAGTCATCGTGCAGCTCCTCGTCATGGATCCGAAAACTTCCCCACTGTGAACGAAGGATCGTTGTGCGCTTTTCGTTCAGCACAACTAAGACTACTCATTTAAAATGCAAAATCAAAAACAATTTCCATTTTAATTAAAAATACATGATAACTTATTGATAACAATATGAATAAAATTTATTCACCTACTGAGGTGCGTTTCGGAAATAAAAAAGGCACCCGAAGGTGCCTGAGGTAAGGTGCTGAATCGCTTAACGATCGACTATCACAGAAGATTAATCCAGCGTTGGATTCATGTGCCGTAGATCGTATGGCGTGATCTGGTAGACGTAATAGTTGAGCCAGTTGGTAAACAGCAAATTACCGTGACTACGCCAGCTCGCTCGCGGTTTGTTTTGCGGATCATTGTGCGGGAAATAGTTATACGGTACTTCCGGGTCTAGTCCGGCTTCCACATCGCGGAAATATTCCTGCGCCAGCGTTTGCGCATCATATTCGGGATGGCCCGTCACAAAGGCAATTCGCTTATCTTTGCTGGCAAACAGATATGCATCCCCTTCTTCCGTCTCTGCCAGAATTTCCAGATCGGTGTAATCACGAATCAACGCTGCCGGAAAGTCAGCATAGCGCGAATGCGGTGCCAGGAATGAATCATCAAAGCCACGCGTCAGAAGCGCATGAGGATGGAGAATATGATGCTCGTAAACGCCAGAGAGTTTGTCGGTGCGGGTTTGCTTAGGAATGCCGTAGAGGATATTGAGCGCGGCTTGGACCGCCCAACAGACAAACAGCGTCGAGGTGACGTGATCTTTCGACCACTCCAGCACCTGTTTGATCTGCGGCCAGTAAGCGACATCATTAAACTCCACCAGGCCCAGCGGCGCGCCGGTAACTATCAGACCGTCAAAGTTTTGTTCCTGAATATCTTCAAAGTTACAGTAGAAATTGTTCAGATGCTCTGCGGGCGTGTTGCGCGATTCGCGGGAATCGATGCGCAACAGCTGAATATCGACCTGCAAAGGTGAGTTTGAAAGCAGGCGCAGAAACTGATTTTCAGTTTCAATCTTCTTCGGCATCAGGTTTAGGATCAGAACCTTAAGTGGACGAATTTCCTGACCAGACGCACGAGAAGTTGTCATCACAAAAACGTTTTCTTCACGCAAGAAATTGACGGCGGGTAGCTCGTCCGGCACACGAATCGGCATAACCTGATTACCTCACTACATACGCTTATACGTTTAGACATCCAGATAGCTGAAGATAACCAGAAAATTTGCCAATGTCGAGCCTGCATGTTGAAGGTGAGAAAGTTTCAAGGAAAAGGCTACGTTAGAATATAAGAATGACGAAAAGGAGAGAAAATGGTTATTAGTATTCGCCGTTCGCGGCATGAGGAAGGGGAGGAACTCGTTGCGATTTGGTGTCGATCTGTCGATGCCACCCACGATTTTTTATCAGCAGAGTATCGGGTCGAGCTGGAAGAGCTGGTTCGTTCCTTTCTGCCGGAAGCACCGTTGTGGGTCGCGGTTAATGAGCGGGATCGGCCGGTTGGGTTTATGTTGTTAAGTGGGCAGCATATGGATGCGCTGTTTATCGATCCTGATGTGCGCGGCTGCGGCGTGGGTCGGATGCTGGTGGAACATGCGCTCTCGATGGCACCGGAACTGACAACCAATGTTAATGAGCAAAATAAGCAGGCTGTTGGGTTCTATAAGAAGATGGGTTTTAAGGTTACGGGACGCTCTGAGGTGGACGATTTGGGGAAACCGTATCCGTTGCTGAATCTGGCGTATGTGGGGGAATAAGCTGCCCCTGCCGTGCCTGCCCAGGCTGGAGAAGACGCGCCAGCGTCGCACCCGGCATTTTTTTCACCAACGCAAAAAGGCCATCCTGACGGATGGCCTTTCGCTTAATTTGATGCCTGGCAGTTCCCTACTCTCGCATGGGGAGACCCCACACTACCATCGGCGCTACGGCGTTTCACTTCTGAGTTCGGCATGGGGTCAGGTGGGACCACC
>NZ_JBJQLG010000017.1:0-91026 GCF_046486495.1 Escherichia sp. WS3227_2 | reverse complement strand
GCGCGGTGGTCCCACCTGACCCCATGCCGAACTCAGAAGTGAAACGCCGTAGCGCCGATGGTAGTGTGGGGTCTCCCCATGCGAGAGTAGGGAACTGCCAGGCATCAAATTAAGCAGTAAGCCGGTCATAAAACCGGTGGTTGTAAAAGAATTCGGTGGAGCGGTAGTTCAGTCGGTTAGAATACCTGCCTGTCACGCAGGGGGTCGCGGGTTCGAGTCCCGTCCGTTCCGCCACCCTAATTAGGGGCGTAGTTCAATTGGTAGAGCACCGGTCTCCAAAACCGGGTGTTGGGAGTTCGAGTCTCTCCGCCCCTGCCAGAAATCATCCTTAGCGAAAGCTAAGGATTTTTTTTTATCTGAAATAACCTCGCCGAAGTAAATCCTTCTACCGGCATCCTTGCCAGCCATTCAGATTAATACACTTCATCCAGCACGTTAATTTTCAATAGATCGCGAATCAACGCATTTTTATCGCTATTTTGCAGCCATATGGCATAAAGCGGCCGTGAAAGTGTTGTGCTATCGACAACGGTATGCAGGCCGCCCTTTTTACGCGCCCAACTGACGGGTAGCCAGGTGCAACCATTAAGCGTCGCAATCTGTTGCTGTGCCAGTTCAGCAGAACTGGTTGTCAGAATGGGAACTTCGTCAGCACCGATCAAACCTGCCTCATGCTGTTGAAAATCTGGCCCCCATTCCAGTCGCAGATAGTTAAGATCTCCCTTAAGTTTGGAAGGGGCACTGGTATAAAGCGCTAAAGTGAAATACCCCAGCAACTGACTGCTAAATTCGTCCATTTTGGGCGCTTCAGTTGTAATAAGAAGATCAAGCTGGCGTTCATGCAGCTGTTTTACCAGAGACTGCCGTTGGGCAATTCGCGCTTCGAACTGTAAGCCTGTATGGGCATCCTGATTTTGATACAAACGTCCCAGCCACTGATTAAGCATACATTCCCACAACGAGGCGCTGGCACCGATAGAAAACTCGTTATGTCGTGAGGTATGCGCCACCTCCTTACGGGCGGCCTGCCAGGTGCTCATGAGCGTTTCTGCGTAAGGCAGTAGTTTTTCACCGGCAGCGGTTAAACGGATATTGTTTCTGTGGCGGGTGAAAAGGTTCACACCCAGTTGATTTTCCAGTTGTCTGATTCGAAAGCTCACTGCTGACTGGGTCAGATAGAGCGATTCAGCTGCTCGACCAAAGTGACGTGTTCGGCTAACTTCCAGGAAAGTTTTTAACAATTCCGTATCCACAGTGCTCTCCGCAAAATTATTTGTCGTTATGATTTAAATGTTTTGTTTTACACTCTGTCAAGCGTAACTAATACTCCGCGCCATAACTAGCTCGGTCAAAGAATTAGGAGCGTGCAGGATGGCGGAAAGCTTTACGACGACTAATCGATATTTCGACAATAAACATTATCCACGTGGATTCTCTCGTCATGGTGACTTCACCATCAAAGAGGCACAACTGCTTGAGCGTCATGGTTATGCCTTCAATGAGTTGGATCTTGGCAAACGCGAGCCGGTTACCGAGGAAGAGAAACTCTTCGTAGCAGTATGCCGTGGCGAACGTGAGCCAGTGACAGAAGCAGAACGCGTGTGGTCCAAGTATATGACGCGTATCAAGCGTCCAAAACGTTTTCACACCCTTTCCGGCGGTAAACCGCAGGTTGAAGGTGCTGAAGACTACACCGATTCTGACGATTAATAAAAAGGGCGAAATGCCCTTTTTTTTATGTCAGTAGTTTTTGCAGATGGATGAGCAAACGGTCAATGGCACGATAGCTAACTGCCTCCTGCAAATGCTGACGTGTGATAATGTCGGACTGATCAATATCAGCAATGGTTCGTGCAACTTTCAATAACCGCTGCCAGGCACGAATCGATAACCCCAGATGGATCAGCGTTTCTTCCAACCACTGCGCATCTTCGCTCTCAAGCTTGCAGAATTGGCGTATTTCCGGATTATCCAGCCAGGCGTTCAGTTTATTCTGCCGCTTAAATTGGCGCTTTCTGGCGGCCATTACGCGTTGTTTAACGGTGGCGCTGCTTTCTCCCGGCACTACCGTTTTACTCAAAATGCCGGGTGGCGGTAATGGGATCTCCAGTGAGAGATCGAAGCGGTCGAGAAAGGGACCAGAGAGTCGGTTGAGATAACGCAGCGTTTGCTCTGGTGTGCAGCGGTTATGGTTTCCCTGATAATGTCCGGTAGGGCTGGGATTCATTGCCGCGACAAGCTGGAAACGGGCTGGATAGGTTATTTTTGCTCGTGTGCGTGAAAGATGGATCTGCCCGGATTCAATCGGCTCTCGCAAGGCATCCAGTGTACGCCGTTCAAATTCAGGTAGCTCATCAAGAAAAAGCACGCCGTTATGCGCCAGCGAAATTTCACCTGGCCCTGGAATTGCACCACCGCCCACCATCGCAGTTAACGACGCACTGTGATGAGGTGAGCGGAACGGGCGCTGCCGCCATTGTTTTTGTACTGATTCAGCATTTACCAGACTTAATATCGCAGCGCTCTCCAGTGCCTCTTCATTGCTTAAATCTGGCAAAAGGCCATTAATACGGCTGGCGAGCATTGTTTTACCTGTTCCCGGCGGTCCAATCAGTAAAAGGTTGTGCCCGCCAGCGGCGGTAATTTCCAGTCCTCGCTTTCCTTGCTCCTGACCGACAACATCACTGAGATCATGTTGTAGCGCCCGGGATACAGCATTAGTTGGTTTCGGGTGTTCGAGAGCGTGCTTACCTTCCAGAAACGCGCAGACAGCCTGCAGATGATCGGCTATCAGGCATCCTTCACCGTTAATTAGCCCCACTTCATCTTCGTTATCTTTCGCGACGATAATTTTTCTGCCCGACTTAATAGCTTCAGTTGCACTGGAGATTGCGCCGGGAACGCCACGCAGAGCGCCTGTAAGCGCCAGTTCTCCGACTAATTCATATTCATCTAACTTATTGGCTGCAAGCTGTTCTGAGGCCGCCAGCAACGCAATGGCGATAGGTAAATCATATCGTCCCCCTTCTTTTGGCAGATCGGCTGGAGCAAGGTTGATGGTGATTTTTTTCGCCGGATATTCATATCCGCTATTGATAATGGCGCTGCGCACGCGATCGCGAGCTTCTTTTACCGTTGTTTCTGGTAAGCCCACCATCGTTAAGCCGGGTAGACCTTTACTGATATGTACCTCAACAGTGATCGGGGGCGCATTTACTCCCAGGGCTGCGCGGGTA
Source organism: Escherichia sp. WS3227_2 (assembly GCF_046486495.1). Lineage (NCBI taxonomy): Bacteria > Pseudomonadati > Pseudomonadota > Gammaproteobacteria > Enterobacterales > Enterobacteriaceae > Escherichia > Escherichia sp. WS3227_2. Next base: position 87,790 of record NZ_JBJQLG010000017.1, on the reverse strand, counting down.
TGAACAATTGACAGTGACATAAGCCCTCCTTGAGTCACCATTATGTGCATAAGATATCGCTGCTGTAGCCCGCTAATTCGTGAATTTTAGTGGCTGATTCCTGTTTATTTGTGCAAGTGAAGTTGAGTTGTTCTGGCGGTGGAATGATGCTCGCAAAAATGCAGCGGACAAAGGATGAACTACGAGGAAGGGAACAACATTTATACTGAAATTGAATTTTTTTCACTCACTATTTTCTTTTTAAAAAACAACAATTTCTATTGAAATTATTAAAGTCATCATAAAAATCGGCCAAAAAATATCTTGTGCTATTCGCAAAATCTATGGTAACTCTTTAGGCATTCCTTCGAACAAGATGCAAGAAAAGACAAAATGACAGCCCTTCTACGAGTGATTAGCCTGGTCGTGATTAGCGTGGTGGTGATTATTATCCCACCGTGCGGGGCTGCACTTGGACGAGGAAAGGCTTAGAGATCAAGCCTTAACGAACTAAGACCCCCGCACCGAAAGGTCCGGGGGTTTTTTTTGACCTTAAAAACATAACCGAGGAGCAGACAATGAATAACAGCACAAAATTCTGTTTCTCAAGATTCAGGACGGGGAACTAACTATGAATGGCGCACAGTGGGTGGTACATGCGTTGCGGGCACAGGGTGTGAATACCGTTTTCGGTTATCCGGGTGGCGCAATTATGCCGGTTTACGATGCATTGTATGACGGCGGCGTGGAGCACTTGCTGTGCCGACATGAGCAGGGTGCGGCAATGGCGGCTATCGGTTATGCCCGTGCTACCGGCAAAACTGGCGTATGTATCGCCACGTCTGGTCCGGGCGCAACCAACCTGATAACCGGGCTTGCGGACGCACTGTTAGATTCCATCCCTGTTGTTGCCATCACCGGTCAGGTATCCGCACCGTTTATCGGCACTGACGCATTTCAGGAAGTGGATATTCTGGGGTTGTCGTTAGCCTGCACCAAGCACAGTTTCCTGGTGCAATCACTGGAAGAGTTGCCGCGCATCATGGCTGAAGCATTCGACGTTGCCAGTTCAGGTCGTCCAGGTCCGGTTCTGGTCGATATCCCAAAAGATATCCAGTTAGCCAGCGGCGATCTGGAACCATGGTTCACCACCGTTGAAAACGAAGTGACTTTCCCACATGCCGAAGTCGAGCAAGCGCGCCAGATGCTGTTAAAAGCGCAAAAACCGATGCTGTACGTTGGCGGTGGCGTGGGCATGGCGCAGGCAGTTCCCGCTCTGCGTGAATTTCTCGCTACCACAAAAATGCCTGTCACCTGCACGCTGAAAGGGCTGGGCGCAGTTGAAGCGGATTATCCGTACTATCTGGGCATGCTGGGAATGCACGGCACCAAAGCGGCGAACTTCGCAGTGCAGGAGTGCGACTTGCTGATCGCCGTGGGTGCACGTTTTGATGACCGGGTGACTGGCAAACTGAACACCTTCGCACCACACGCCAGCGTTATTCATATGGATATCGATCCGGCAGAAATGAACAAGCTGCGTCAGGTACATGTGGCTTTACAGGGTGATTTAAATGCTCTTTTACCAGCATTACAGCAGCCGTTAAATATCAATGACTGGCAGCAATACTGCGCGCAGCTGCGTGATGAACATGCCTGGCGCTACGACCATCCCGGTGACGCTATCTACGCGCCGTTGTTGTTAAAACAACTGTCGGATCGTAAACCTGCGGATTGCGTCGTGACCACAGATGTGGGGCAGCACCAGATGTGGGCTGCGCAGCACATCGCCCACACTCGCCCGGAAAATTTCATCACCTCCAGCGGCTTAGGCACCATGGGTTTTGGTTTACCAGCGGCGGTTGGCGCACAAGTCGCGCGACCGAACGATACCGTCGTCTGTATCTCCGGTGACGGCTCTTTCATGATGAATGTGCAAGAGCTGGGCACCGTAAAACGCAAGCAGTTACCGTTGAAAATCGTCTTACTCGATAACCAACGGTTAGGGATGGTTCGACAATGGCAGCAACTGTTTTTTCAGGAACGATACAGCGAAACCACCCTTACTGATAACCCCGATTTCCTCATGTTAGCCAGCGCCTTCGGCATCCCTGGCCAACACATCACCCGTAAAGACCAGGTTGAAGCGGCACTCGACACCATGCTGAACAGTGATGGGCCATACCTGCTTCATGTCTCAATCGACGAACTTGAGAATGTCTGGCCGCTGGTGCCGCCTGGTGCCAGTAATTCAGAAATGTTGGAGAAATTATCATGATGCAACATCAGGTCAATGTATCGGCTCGCTTCAATCCAGAAACCTTAGAACGTGTTTTACGCGTGGTGCGTCATCGTGGTTTCCACGTCTGCTCAATGAATATGGCTGCCGCCAGCGATGCACAAAATATAAATATCGAATTGACCGTTGCCAGCCCACGGTCGGTCGACTTACTGTTTAGTCAGTTAAATAAACTGGTGGACGTCGCACACGTTGCCATCTGCCAGAGCACAACCACATCACAACAAATCCGCGCCTGAGCGCAAAAGGAATATAAAAATGACCACGAAGAAAGCTGATTACATTTGGTTCAATGGGGAGATGGTTCGCTGGGAAGACGCGAAGGTGCATGTGATGTCGCACGCGCTGCACTATGGCACCTCGGTTTTTGAAGGCATCCGTTGCTACGACTCGCACAAAGGACCGGTTGTATTCCGCCATCGTGAGCATATGCAGCGTCTGCATGACTCCGCCAAAATCTATCGCTTCCCGGTTTCGCAGAGCATTGATGAGCTGATGGAAGCTTGTCGTGACGTGATCCGCAAAAACAATCTCACCAGCGCCTATATCCGTCCGCTGATCTTCGTCGGTGATGTTGGTATGGGCGTTAACCCGCCAGCGGGATACTCAACCGATGTAATTATCGCCGCTTTCCCGTGGGGAGCGTATCTGGGCGCAGAAGCGCTGGAGCAGGGGATCGATGCGATGGTTTCCTCCTGGAACCGCGCAGCACCAAACACTATCCCGACGGCGGCAAAAGCCGGTGGTAACTACCTCTCTTCCCTGCTGGTGGGTAGCGAAGCGCGCCGCCACGGTTATCAGGAAGGTATCGCGCTGGATGTGAACGGTTATATCTCTGAAGGCGCAGGCGAAAACCTGTTTGAAGTGAAAGACGGTGTGCTGTTCACCCCACCGTTCACCTCCTCCGCGCTGCCGGGTATTACCCGTGACGCCATCATCAAACTGGCGAAAGAGCTGGGAATTGAAGTGCGTGAGCAGGTGCTGTCGCGCGAATCACTGTACCTGGCGGATGAAGTGTTTATGTCCGGTACGGCGGCAGAAATCACGCCAGTGCGCAGTGTAGACGGTATTCAGGTTGGTGAAGGCCGTTGCGGCCCGGTTACCAAACGCATTCAGCAAGCCTTCTTCGGCCTCTTCACTGGCGAAACCGAAGATAAATGGGGCTGGTTAGATCAAGTTAATCAATAAATACAAAAAATGGGACGGCACGCACCGTCCCATTTACGAGACAGACACTGGGAGTAAATAAAGTATGCCTAAGTACCGTTCCGCCACCACCACCCATGGTCGTAATATGGCGGGTGCTCGTGCGCTGTGGCGCGCCACCGGAATGACCGACGCCGATTTCGGTAAGCCGATTATCGCGGTTGTGAACTCGTTCACCCAATTTGTACCGGGTCACGTCCATCTGCGCGATCTCGGTAAACTGGTCGCCGAACAAATTGAAGCGGCTGGCGGCGTTGCCAAAGAGTTCAACACCATTGCGGTGGATGATGGGATTGCCATGGGCCACGGGGGGATGCTTTATTCACTGCCATCTCGCGAACTGATCGCTGATTCCGTTGAGTATATGGTCAACGCTCACTGCGCCGACGCCATGGTCTGCATCTCTAACTGCGACAAAATCACCCCGGGGATGCTGATGGCTTCCCTGCGCCTGAATATTCCTGTGATCTTTGTTTCCGGCGGTCCGATGGAGGCCGGGAAAACCAAACTGTCCGATCAGATCATTAAGCTCGATCTGGTTGATGCGATGATCCAGGGCGCAGACCCGAAAGTTTCTGACTCCCAGAGCGATCAGGTTGAACGATCCGCCTGCCCAACCTGCGGTTCCTGCTCCGGGATGTTTACTGCTAACTCAATGAACTGCCTGACCGAAGCACTGGGCCTGTCGCAGCCGGGCAACGGCTCGTTGCTGGCAACCCACGCGGACCGTAAGCAGCTGTTCCTCAATGCTGGTAAACGCATTGTTGAATTGACCAAACGTTACTACGAGCAAAACGACGAAAGTGCACTGCCGCGCAATATTGCTAGCAAAGCGGCGTTTGAAAACGCCATGACGCTGGATATCGCGATGGGCGGCTCTACCAACACGGTACTTCACCTGCTGGCGGCGGCGCAGGAAGCGGAAATCGACTTCACCATGAGTGATATTGATAAGCTCTCCCGCAAGGTTCCACAGCTGTGTAAAGTTGCGCCGAGCACCCAGAAATACCATATGGAAGATGTTCATCGTGCTGGTGGTGTTATCGGTATTCTCGGCGAGCTGGATCGTGCGGGATTACTGAACCGTGATGTGAAAAACGTACTTGGCCTGACGTTGCCGCAAACGCTGGAACAATACGACGTTATGCTGACCCAGGATGACGCGGTAAAAAATATGTTCCGCGCTGGCCCGGCGGGCATTCGTACCACACAGGCATTCTCGCAGGATTGCCGTTGGGATTCTCTCGATGACGATCGCGCAAACGGCTGTATCCGCTCGCTGGAACACGCCTACAGCAAAGACGGCGGCTTGGCGGTGCTCTACGGTAATTTCGCAGAAAACGGCTGCATTGTTAAAACCGCGGGCGTCGATGACAGCATCCTCAAATTCACCGGCCCGGCGAAAGTGTACGAAAGCCAGGATGACGCGGTAGAAGCGATTCTCGGCGGCAAAGTTATCGCTGGCGATGTGGTGGTGATCCGGTACGAAGGCCCGAAAGGCGGTCCGGGGATGCAGGAAATGCTCTACCCAACCAGCTTCCTGAAATCAATGGGTCTCGGTAAAGCCTGCGCGCTGATCACCGACGGACGCTTCTCCGGCGGCACCTCTGGTCTTTCCATCGGCCACGTCTCGCCGGAAGCGGCAAGCGGCGGCAGCATTGGTCTGATTGAAGACGGCGATCTTATCGCTATCGACATTCCCAACCGTGGCATTCAGTTACAGGTAAGCGATGCCGAACTGGCGGCACGTCGTGAAGCGCAGGAAGCTCGTGGCGACAAAGCCTGGACGCCGAAAAATCGCGAACGTCAGGTCTCCTTTGCATTGCGCGCCTACGCCAGCCTGGCAACCAGCGCCGACAAAGGTGCGGTGCGCGATAAATCGAAACTGGGGGGTTAATAATGGCTGACTCGCAACCCCTGTCCGGTACCCCGGAAGGTGCCGAATATTTAAGAGCGGTGCTGCGCGCGCCGGTCTACGAAGCGGCGCAGGTCACGCCGCTACAAAAAATGGAAAAGCTCTCGTCTCGTCTTGATAACGTGATTCTGGTGAAGCGCGAAGATCGCCAGCCAGTTCATAGCTTTAAGTTGCGCGGTGCATACGCCATGATGGCGGGCCTGACGGAAGAACAGAAAGCGCACGGCGTGATCACCGCTTCTGCGGGTAACCACGCGCAGGGCGTCGCGTTTTCTTCCGCACGGTTAGGCGTGAAGGCGCTGATCGTCATGCCAACCGCCACCGCCGATATAAAAGTTGATGCGGTGCGCAGCTTTGGCGGCGAAGTGCTGCTTCATGGCGCGAACTTTGACGAAGCGAAAGCGAAAGCAATCGAACTGTCACAGCAGCAGGGCTTCACCTGGGTGCCGCCGTTCGACCATCCGATGGTGATCGCCGGGCAAGGCACGCTGGCGCTGGAACTGCTCCAGCAGGACGCCCATCTCGACCGCGTATTTGTACCGGTCGGCGGCGGCGGTCTGGCGGCGGGCGTCGCGGTACTGATCAAACAACTGATGCCGCAAATCAAAGTGATCGCCGTGGAAGCGGAAGATTCCGCCTGCCTGAAAGCGGCGCTGGATGCGGGTCATCCCGTTGATCTGCCCCGCGTGGGGCTGTTTGCTGAAGGCGTCGCGGTAAAACGTATCGGCGATGAAACCTTCCGTTTGTGCCAGGAGTATCTTGACGACATCATCACCGTCGATAGCGATGCCATCTGTGCGGCGATGAAAGACCTGTTCGAAGATGTACGCGCGGTGGCTGAACCCTCTGGCGCGCTGGCGCTGGCAGGGATGAAAAAATACATCGCCCAGCACAACATTCGCGGTGAACGGCTGGCGCATATTCTTTCCGGTGCCAACGTGAACTTTCACGGTCTGCGCTACGTCTCGGAACGCTGCGAACTGGGCGAACAGCGTGAAGCGTTACTGGCGGTGACCATTCCGGAAGAAAAGGGCAGCTTCCTCAAATTCTGCCAGTTACTTGGTGGGCGCTCGGTCACCGAGTTCAACTACCGCTTTGCTGATGCCAAAAACGCCTGCATTTTTGTCGGCGTGCGCCTGAGCCGCGGTCTCGAAGAGCGCAAAGAAATTTTGCAGATGCTCAACGACGGCGGCTACAGCGTGGTTGATCTCTCCGACGACGAAATGGCGAAGCTGCATGTGCGTTATATGGTTGGCGGGCGCCCATCGCATCCGTTGCAGGAACGCCTCTACAGCTTCGAATTCCCGGAGTCACCGGGGGCGCTGTTGCGCTTCCTCAACACGCTGGGTACGCACTGGAACATTTCTTTGTTCCATTATCGCAGCCACGGTACCGACTACGGGCGCGTACTGGCGGCGTTCGAACTTGGCGACCATGAACCGGATTTCGAAACCCGGCTGAATGAGCTGGGCTACGATTGCCACGACGAAACCAATAACCCGGCGTTCAGGTTCTTTTTGGCGGGTTAGTGGTTCGGCAAAATCTTCCAGAATGCCTCAATCAGCGGCTCATGCAGCCGCTTTTTTTGCGCACACACGCCCAGCTCAAACGGCGTTTTCTCATCGCTGCGCTCTAAAATCATCACGCGGTTCCGCACCGGTTCGGGGCTGTTTTCCAGCACCACTTCCGGCAACAGCGCCACGCCACAGCCGAGCGCCACCATCGATACCATTGCTTCATGTCCGCCAACCGTGGCGTAAATCATCGGGTTGCTGATTTTATTGCGTCGAAACCACAGTTCAATGCGGCGGCGTACCGGCCCCTGATCGGCCATGATAAACGGCACCGTTGACCAGTCCGGCTTCTCTACCGACACCTGATTACGCACCGGGCAGGGCAGCGCGGGGGCAATCAGCACCACTGCCAGATTCTCCAGCATCGAAAACGCCACTGCGCCGGGTAGCGTCTCCGGCTTCCCGGCAATCGCCAGGTCCGCTTCGCCAGTGACCACTTTTTCCATTGCATCTGCCGCATCACCAGTAGTGAGTTTAATCTCCACCGACGGGTGTTCCGCGCGGAAGCGATCCAGAATCGGCGGCAGATGGCTGTAGGCAGCGGTCACCGAGCAGAAGATATGTAATTCGCCAGAGAGCGACGGTCCTTGCTGGTCGATGGTGTGGCGCAATTGCTGATATTGCAACAGCGTTTGCTGGGCGAAAACGCGCAGTTCTTCGCCCGCTTCCGTCAGCGTTACCGTGCGGTTATCGCGCACAAACAGCGGCTGACCGAGATCTTCTTCCAGGCGCTGTATTTGTCGCGAAAGCGTAGACGGGCTAACGTGCATTGCCCGCGCGCTACGGCCAAAATGGCGGCTTTCCGCCAGATGCAGGAAGGTTTTCAGATCGCGTAAATCCAATGGCGCAGCCCTCAATGTTGACGTTGCAAAAATTGCAATGTGACGTTGTGAATATATCAATTTCCGCAATAAATTTCCTGTCATATAGTGAATTCAATCTCGCAAACGCGAACCGAACAATAAGAAGCACAACATCACGAGGAATCACCATGGCTAACTACTTCAATACACTGAATCTGCGCCAGCAGCTGGCACAGCTGGGCAAATGTCGCTTCATGGGGCGCGATGAATTCGCCGATGGCGCGAGCTACCTTCAGGGTAAAAAAGTAGTCATCGTCGGCTGTGGCGCACAGGGGCTGAACCAGGGCCTGAACATGCGTGATTCAGGTCTCGATATCTCCTACGCTCTGCGCAAAGAAGCGATTGCCGAAAAGCGCGCATCCTGGCGTAAAGCGACCGAAAACGGTTTTAAAGTGGGTACTTACGAAGAACTGATCCCGCAGGCGGATCTGGTGGTTAACCTGACGCCGGACAAGCAGCACTCTGATGTAGTGCGCACCGTACAGCCACTGATGAAAGACGGCGCGGCGCTGGGTTACTCGCACGGTTTTAACATCGTCGAAGTAGGCGAGCAGATCCGTAAAGACATCACCGTAGTAATGGTTGCGCCGAAATGCCCAGGCACCGAAGTACGTGAAGAGTACAAACGTGGATTCGGCGTACCGACGCTGATTGCCGTTCACCCGGAAAACGATCCGAAAGGCGAAGGCATGGCGATCGCTAAAGCATGGGCGGCAGCAACCGGCGGTCACCGTGCAGGCGTGCTGGAATCGTCCTTCGTTGCGGAAGTGAAATCTGACCTGATGGGCGAGCAAACCATCCTGTGCGGTATGTTGCAGGCTGGCTCTCTGCTGTGCTTCGACAAGCTGGTGGAAGAAGGCACCGATCCGGCATACGCAGAAAAACTGATTCAGTTCGGTTGGGAAACCATCACCGAAGCACTGAAACAGGGCGGCATCACGCTGATGATGGACCGTCTCTCTAACCCGGCGAAATTGCGCGCTTACGCGCTCTCTGAGCAATTGAAAGAGATCATGGCACCGCTGTTCCAGAAACATATGGACGATATCATCTCCGGCGAATTCTCCTCCGGCATGATGGCGGACTGGGCCAACGATGATAAGAAACTGCTGACCTGGCGTGAAGAGACCGGCAAAACCGCGTTCGAAACCGCGCCGCAATATGAAGGCAAAATCGGCGAGCAGGAGTACTTCGATAAAGGCGTATTGATGATCGCGATGGTAAAAGCGGGCGTTGAGCTGGCGTTTGAAACCATGGTTGATTCCGGCATCATCGAAGAGTCTGCTTACTATGAATCACTGCACGAACTGCCGCTGATTGCCAACACCATCGCCCGTAAGCGTCTGTATGAAATGAACGTGGTTATTTCTGATACCGCTGAATACGGTAACTATCTGTTCTCTTACGCTTGTGTGCCGCTGCTGAAACCGTTTATGGCAGAGCTGCAACCGGGCGACCTGGGTAAAGCTATTCCGGAAGGTGCGGTAGATAACGCGCAGTTGCGTGATGTGAACGAAGCGATTCGCAGCCATGCGATTGAGCAGGTAGGTAAGAAACTGCGCGGCTATATGACGGATATGAAACGTATTGCTGTTGCAGGTTAAGTGCGATTCAGAGTTCAAGGCCTTCTCCCGGAGAAGGCCTTGCTGTTAGTTACGGTAAAGCACCTTAATGATGTGATACCCGAACTGGGTATGCAGCGGACCGGTTGGCTCCAGTACCGGACAAGAGAAAACCACTTTATCGAACGCCGGAACCATCTGGCCCTGGCGGAATTCACCTAAATCACCACCGCGTTTACCTGACGGGCAAATGGAGTGTTTCTTCGCCAGCTTGCCGAAATCGGCACCGTTCTTAATCTGCTCGAGAAGTTCCAGAGCCAGTTTCTCTTCTTTTACAAGGATATGCAGTGCTGCTGCTGTTTTTGCCATGATCGTGCCTTGAGTGGTAAGGATGAGGCTGGCTATACTACCACGCTGTTATTTTCCCCTCCCGACTTTCATTGAGCGATTTTCCTATGCGTCTAAACCCCGGCCAACAACAAGCTGTCGAATTCGTTACCGGCCCCTGCCTGGTGCTGGCAGGCGCGGGTTCCGGTAAAACTCGTGTCATCACCAATAAAATCGCCCATCTGATCCGCGGTTGCGGTTATCAGGCGCGACATATCGCGGCGGTGACCTTTACCAATAAGGCGGCGCGCGAGATGAAAGAGCGTGTCGGGCAGACGCTGGGGCGCAAAGAGGCGCGCGGGCTGATGATTTCCACCTTCCACACGCTGGGGCTGGATATCATCAAACGCGAGTATGCGGCGCTTGGGATGAAAGCAAACTTCTCGTTGTTTGACGATACCGATCAGCTTGCTTTGCTTAAAGAGCTGACCGAGGGGCTGATTGAAGATGACAAAGTTCTCCTGCAACAGCTGATTTCGACCATCTCTAACTGGAAGAACGATCTCAAAACACCGTCCCAGGCGGCAGCCAGTGCGATTGGCGAGCGGGACCGTATTTTTGCCCATTGTTATGGGCTGTATGATGCACACCTGAAAGCCTGTAACGTTCTCGATTTCGATGATCTGATTTTATTGCCGACGTTACTGCTGCAACGCAATGAAGAAGTCCGCGAGCGCTGGCAGAACAAAATTCGCTACCTGCTGGTGGATGAGTATCAGGACACCAACACCAGCCAGTATGAACTGGTGAAACTGCTGGTGGGCAGCCGCGCGCGCTTTACCGTAGTTGGCGATGACGATCAGTCGATCTACTCCTGGCGCGGTGCACGTCCGCAAAACCTGGTGCTGTTGAGCCAGGATTTTCCGGCGCTGAAGGTGATTAAGCTTGAGCAGAACTACCGCTCTTCCGGACGTATTCTGAAAGCGGCGAACATCCTCATTGCCAATAACCCGCACGTCTTTGAAAAGCGTCTGTTCTCCGAACTGGGCTATGGCGCGGAGCTAAAAGTTTTAAGCGCGAATAACGAAGAACATGAAGCCGAGAGAGTCACCGGCGAGCTGATCGCGCATCACTTCGTCAATAAAACGCAGTACAAAGATTACGCCATTCTTTATCGCGGTAACCATCAGTCGCGGGTGTTTGAAAAATTCCTGATGCAAAACCGCATCCCGTACAAAATTTCTGGTGGTACGTCGTTTTTCTCTCGTCCTGAAATCAAGGATTTGCTGGCTTATCTGCGCGTGCTGACTAACCCGGACGATGACAGCGCATTTCTGCGTATCGTTAACACGCCGAAGCGAGAGATTGGCCCGGCTACGCTGAAAAAGCTGGGTGAGTGGGCGATGACGCGCAATAAAAGCATGTTTACCGCCAGCTTTGATATGGGCCTGAGTCAGACCCTGAGCGGACGTGGTTATGAAGCATTGACCCGCTTCACTCATTGGTTGGCAGAAATCCAGCGCCTGGCGGAGCGGGAGCCGATTGCCGCGGTGCGCGATCTGATCCACGGCATGGATTATGAATCCTGGCTGTACGAAACATCGCCCAGCCCGAAAGCTGCCGAAATGCGCATGAAGAACGTCAACCAACTGTTTAGCTGGATGACGGAGATGCTGGAAGGCAGCGAACTGGATGAGCCGATGACGCTCACCCAGGTGGTGACGCGCTTTACTTTGCGCGACATGATGGAGCGCGGCGAGAGCGAGGAAGAGCTGGATCAGGTACAACTGATGACTCTGCACGCGTCGAAAGGGCTGGAGTTTCCTTATGTCTACATGGTCGGTATGGAAGAGGGGTTTTTGCCGCACCAGAGCAGCATCGATGAAGATAATATCGATGAGGAGCGGCGGCTGGCCTATGTCGGCATTACTCGTGCCCAGAAGGAATTGACCTTTACGCTGTGTAAAGAACGCCGTCAGTACGGCGAACTGGTGCGCCCGGAACCAAGCCGATTCTTATTGGAGCTGCCGCAGGATGATTTGATTTGGGAACAGGAGCGTAAAGTGGTCAGCGCCGAAGAACGGATGCAGAAAGGGCAAAGCCATCTGGCGAATCTGAAAGCTATGATGGCGGCAAAACGAGGGAAATAATCAAGGCCGGAAAAGATGCGTCAGCATCGCATCCGGCACTTACTCATTAATGCACTTCCAGCGGCCAGTGGACATAGCTCTGCCACTGGCTTTCCTGATCAATAATCTCTTTACCCAGCGGATGTTGGGTTAACCAACCTTGCGGAAGCGTCAAGGTCAACAGTTCATGGTTAGCCTGTAATGTCATCTCTGGCACGAGATCGTCACGACGACGGCTGGCAAAAATGATGGCCAGGCGGAGTAAACGGCAGAGTTGTTCTGCGACGCGCGGCGGTACGGCATTTTGCTGATGCAGCGATGAGAGATCGACCGGATTCGTCTGGTTGAGCAGTAGCGTCGCCAGCAATTTTTTCTGTGCGGGGGTAAAACCGGGAAGATCCAGATTACGTACCAGATAAGCAGCGTGTTGCGGCGCTTGTTTGAAGTCAACGCTCAGGCCGATTTCATGAAGCTGGCAGGCGCTGATGAGCAAATCGCGGCTTATTGCTTCAAGATGCCATTCATTTTCCACCTGATCGAAGAAGTTAGCCGCAACTTTGGCTACGCGCTGTGCCTGATCAATATCGATCATAAAGCGGCGCTGAATATTACGCAGCGTACGGCTGCGAATATCCTGCTCGACGGTAAGATGCAACATACCGTAGACCAGGCCTTCACGCAGCGCACCGCCCGCCAGGGTCATACACTGAATATTCAGTTCGGTAAAAATGGCTATCAGGATCGCCAGACCACTCGGGAACACTAACGCACGTTCCAGCGTCAGCCCGTCAATCTCCAGTTCCTCCAGCCGACCGCAATGAATGGCTCGCTGTTTCAGTTGCTGCAACTTTTCCAGGGTAATGCGTTCATCCATCCCCTGTGCCATCATGATTTCCTGTAACGCCTGCACGGTGCCGGAAGCGCCAACGCACACTTTCCAGCCGTGATACCGTAATTCATCGGCAACCGGACGTAACACTTCGCGTGCCGCTTTTTCTGCAGCATCAAAATTTTCCTGCGCCAGATTACGATCGGCAAAATAGCGTTCCAGCCAGGTGACGCAGCCCATCGACAGGCTGAACAACGAGGTGGTTTGTGCACCCGTGCCGGTTACCAGTTCAGTACTGGCACCGCCTATATCCACCACCAGGCGCTGATCGGCACCGCCAGTTGTGTGAGCAACGCCCTGATAAATCAGACGTGCTTCCTCTTCACCGCTGATCACCTGTACCGGACAACCGAGGATTTCCTGTGCTTTGGCAATAAAATCACCCGCATTGACGGCAAGTCGTAATGTCGCCGTAGCGACAACGCGAATTTGCGAGGGAGGGATATCTTGCAGACGTTCAGCAAACAGGCGCAGACATTGCCAACCGCGCTCCATTGCTTCATTAGAGAGGGCATTTTCGCTATTCAGGCCAGCAGCCAGACGCACTTTGCGTTTAATTCGCGTCAGCGTCTGGATGCTTCCAGCCACCTCGCGCACAACCAGCATATGAAAACTATTCGAACCGAGATCAATGGCTGCATACAGCGACGAGGTGGAACCCATACTCTTCATCCTTCAATCTGTCTCTGTGTTGGCTGCATTCTTTCACCTGAATCACTTACTACAGTAAGCTCATCGGGGTTCATTCTCTGGCCATCTTGATACAGTTTGAATGATTTTGAGTATGACATTTTTTATTTAACCTGAACGACGACGATTACGCGGAGCGCCAGTACGACGCGGACCATTGCCTGTGCGCGGGCGCGTGAGGCGCAGCGGTTTTGGCAGATCGGTCATCAATGCGTCCGGATTGTATTTGCTTACCGGAATTGAGTGACCAATATAGGTCTCAATAGCAGGCAAATTCAATGCATACTCTTCACACGCCAGGCTAATAGAGTGACCGCTTGCGCCTGCGCGACCTGTACGACCAATACGGTGAACGTAATCTTCACAGTCATCGGGTAAATCGTAGTTAAAGACGTGTGTCACAGCCGGGATATGCAAACCACGCGCGGCAACGTCGGTGGCAACCAGAATATCCAGATCGCCACGGGTAAATTCATCAAGAATACGCAGACGTTTTTTCTGCGCGACATCGCCTGTCAACAAACCGACACGATGACCATCTGCCGCCAGGTGGCCCCAGATCTCTTCACAACGGTGTTTGGTGTTGGCGAAAATAATCGCTCTGTCTGGCCACTCTTCTTCGATCAGCGTTTGCAGCAAACGCATTTTTTCTTCGTTAGAAGGGTAGAAAAGCTCTTCTTTAATACGGTGGCCCGTTTTCTGTTCCGGTTCCACTTCAATATATTCGGCATTGTTCATCTGCTCGAACGCCAGTTCACGTACCCGGTACGAAAGCGTGGCGGAGAACAGCATGTTGAGGCGCTGGTTTGCAGGCGGCATACGGCGGAACAGCCAGCGGATATCTTTAATAAAGCCCAGATCGTACATACGATCGGCTTCGTCCAGTACCACTACCTGAATGGCACCGAGGTTAATGTGGTTCTGCTTGGCGTAGTCAATTAAACGCCCCGTGGTGCCAATCAGAATGTCAACGCCGCTTTCCAGCACTTTCAGCTGTTTGTCGTAGCCATCACCACCGTAAGCCAGACCCAGCTTCAGGCCGGTAGCTTCCGCCAGCGGTTCCGCGTCGGCGTGGATCTGCACGGCAAGTTCACGCGTCGGTGCCATAATTAAGGCACGCGGTTGATTCACCTTGCGATCGGCAATCGCGGGATGAGAGAGAAGATAATGAAACGTTGACGTAAGAAACGCCATCGTTTTCCCGGTACCGGTTTGCGCCTGCCCGGCTACGTCACGACCCGCCAGCGTCAGCGGAAGGGCCAGTGCCTGAATGGGCGTACAGTTATGAAACCCTTTTTTTTCAAGGGCTTCTACAACCTTCGGATGCAGGGCGAAGTCGGAAAACTTCTGTTCTGTTAAATGTGTTTTGCTCATAGTGTGGTAGAATATCAGCTTACTATTGCTTTACGAAAGCGTATCCGGTGAAATAAAGTCAACCTTTAGTTGGTTAATGTTACACCAACAACGAAACCAACACGCCAGGCTTATTCCTGTGGAGTTATATATGAGCGATAAAATTATTCACCTGACTGACGACAGTTTTGACACGGATGTACTCAAAGCGGACGGGGCGATCCTCGTCGATTTCTGGGCAGAGTGGTGCGGTCCGTGCAAAATGATCGCCCCGATTCTGGATGAAATCGCTGACGAATATCAGGGCAAACTGACCGTTGCAAAACTGAACATCGATCAAAACCCTGGCACTGCGCCGAAATATGGCATCCGTGGTATCCCGACTCTGCTGCTGTTCAAAAACGGTGAAGTGGCGGCAACCAAAGTGGGCGCACTGTCTAAAGGTCAGTTGAAAGAGTTCCTCGACGCTAACCTGGCGTAAGGGAATTTCATGTTCGGGTGCCCCGTCGCTAAAAACTGGACGCCCGGCGTGAGTCATGCTAACTTAGTGTTGACTTCGTATTAAACATACCTTATTAAGTTTGAATCTTGTAATTTCCAACGCTTCCCGTTTTATCTTAAATGCGAAGTGAACAGATTTCTGGCTCGTCACTCAATCCGTCTTGTCGTTTCAGTTCTGCGTACTTTCCTGTGACCAGACAGCGAAAAGACATGAGTCGATGACCGTAAACAGGCATGGATGATCCTGCCATACCATTCACAACATTAAGTTCGAGATTTACCCCAAGTTTAAGAACTCACACCACTATGAATCTTACCGAATTAAAGAATACGCCGGTTTCTGAGCTGATCACTCTCGGCGAAAATATGGGGCTGGAAAACCTGGCTCGTATGCGTAAGCAGGACATTATTTTTGCCATCCTGAAGCAGCACGCAAAGAGTGGCGAAGATATCTTTGGTGATGGTGTACTGGAGATATTGCAGGATGGATTTGGTTTCCTCCGTTCCGCAGACAGCTCCTACCTCGCCGGTCCTGATGACATCTACGTTTCCCCTAGCCAAATCCGCCGTTTCAACCTCCGCACTGGTGATACCATCTCTGGTAAGATTCGCCCGCCGAAAGAAGGTGAACGCTATTTTGCGCTGCTGAAAGTTAACGAAGTTAACTTCGACAAACCTGAAAACGCCCGCAACAAAATCCTCTTTGAGAACTTAACCCCGCTGCACGCAAACTCTCGTCTGCGTATGGAACGTGGTAACGGTTCTACTGAAGATTTAACCGCTCGCGTACTGGATCTGGCATCACCTATCGGTCGTGGTCAGCGTGGTCTGATTGTGGCACCGCCGAAAGCCGGTAAAACCATGCTGCTGCAGAACATTGCCCAGAGCATTGCTTACAACCACCCGGATTGTGTGCTGATGGTTCTGCTGATCGACGAACGTCCGGAAGAAGTAACCGAGATGCAGCGTCTGGTAAAAGGTGAAGTTGTTGCTTCCACCTTTGATGAGCCCGCATCTCGCCACGTTCAGGTTGCGGAAATGGTGATCGAGAAGGCGAAACGCCTGGTTGAGCACAAGAAAGACGTTATCATCCTGCTCGACTCCATCACTCGTCTGGCGCGCGCTTACAACACCGTTGTTCCGGCGTCAGGTAAAGTGCTGACCGGTGGTGTGGATGCCAACGCCCTGCATCGTCCGAAACGCTTCTTCGGTGCGGCGCGTAACGTGGAAGAGGGCGGCAGCCTGACCATCATCGCTACCGCGCTTATCGATACCGGTTCCAAGATGGACGAAGTTATCTACGAAGAGTTTAAAGGTACAGGCAACATGGAACTGCACCTCTCTCGTAAGATCGCTGAAAAACGCGTCTTCCCGGCAATCGACTACAACCGTTCCGGTACCCGTAAAGAAGAGCTGCTCACTACTCAGGAAGAACTGCAGAAAATGTGGATCCTGCGCAAAATCATTCACCCGATGGGCGAAATCGATGCAATGGAATTCCTCATTAATAAACTGGCAATGACCAAGACCAATGACGATTTCTTCGAAATGATGAAACGCTCATAAATTTGTCTTATGCCAAAAACGCCACGTGTTTACGTGGCGTTTTGTTTTTATATCTGTAATCTTAACGGCGTTATAACAAATACGAGTTATGTTTGTTTATTGCGCATAACACGAATCACGTGGTTGTTTTTTGCACAAGGTTGGTGGGTTCAGAGCAGAGTTTCCCTTCTGAATAAAGGCCTTCGTGGTTATACTTCTGCTAATAATTTTCTCTGAGAGCATGCATTGTGAATTTACTGACAGTGAGTACTGATCTCATCAGTATTTTTTTATTCACGACACTGTTTCTGTTTTTTGCCCGTAAGGTGGCAAAAAAAGTCGGTTTAGTGGATAAACCTAACTTCCGCAAACGTCACCAGGGATTGATACCTCTCGTTGGGGGGATTTCGGTTTACGCAGGGATTTGCTTCACGTTCGGAATTGTCGATTACTATATTCCGCATGCATCTCTCTATCTCGCTTGTGCCGGTGTGCTTGTTTTCATTGGCGCGCTGGATGACCGTTTTGATATCAGCGTAAAAATCCGGGCCACCATACAGGCCGCTGTTGGCATTGTTATGATGGTGTTCGGCAAACTTTATCTCAGTAGCCTGGGTTATATCTTTGGCTCCTGGGAGATGGTGCTCGGACCGTTTGGCTACTTCCTGACGCTATTTGCCGTCTGGGCGGCCATTAATGCGTTCAACATGGTTGATGGCATTGATGGCTTGCTGGGCGGGTTGTCCTGCGTCTCGTTTGCAGCAATCGGTATGATTTTGTGGTTCGACGGGCAAACCAGCCTTGCAATCTGGTGTTTTGCGATGATCGCCGCCATCCTGCCATACATCATGCTTAACCTTGGTATCCTGGGTCGCCGCTACAAAGTCTTTATGGGTGATGCGGGCAGTACGCTGATTGGTTTTACCGTTATCTGGATCCTGCTCGAAACGACCCAGGGCAAAACCCATCCCATCAGCCCGGTTACCGCTTTGTGGATAATCGCCATTCCGCTAATGGATATGGTGGCGATTATGTACCGTCGCCTGCGTAAAGGCATGAGTCCGTTCTCTCCTGATCGCCAGCATATTCACCATTTGATCATGCGTGCCGGGTTTACTTCCCGCCAGGCGTTTGTGCTGATTACCCTTGCCGCAGCTCTGCTCGCCTCCATTGGGGTGCTGGCAGAATATTCTCATTTTGTCCCGGAGTGGGTCATGCTGGTGCTCTTTTTGCTAGCATTCTTCCTCTATGGATATTGCATTAAGCGTGCCTGGAAAGTTGCTCGCTTTATTAAGCGCGTAAAACGCAGACTGCGTAGAAATCGTGGTGGCAGCCCCAATTTAACCAAATAAATGAGGATGTGATGACACAACCAATGCCTGGGAAACCGGCCGAAGACGCTGAAAATGAACTGGATATTCGTGGGTTGTTTCGTACCTTGTGGGCTGGGAAGCTATGGATTATTGGCATGGGGCTGGCGTTTGCGTTAATCGCGCTGGCGTATACGTTTTTTGCTCGTCAGGAGTGGAGCTCGACGGCGATTACCGATCGTCCAACGGTGAATATGCTGGGGGGATATTACTCGCAGCAGCAATTTTTGCGTAACCTGGATGTCCGTTCAAACATGGCTTCTGCCGACCAACCATCGGTCATGGACGAAGCCTATAAAGAGTTTGTTATGCAACTGGCCTCGTGGGATACCCGCAGAGAGTTCTGGCTGCAAACCGACTATTACAAGCAGCGGATGGTGGGCAACAGCAAAGCCGATGCGGCGTTGCTGGATGAAATGATTAACAACATCCAGTTTATCCCCGGAGACTTTACCCGCGCGGTCAATGACAGCGTGAAGCTGATTGCCGAAACCGCGCCTGACGCTAATAACCTGTTACGTCAGTATGTTGCTTTTGCCAGCCAGCGTGCAGCCAGCCATCTGAATGATGAGCTGAAAGGTGCATGGGCGGCGCGCACCATCCAGATGAAAGCTCAGGTGAAGCGTCAGGAAGAGGTGGCGAAAGCCATCTACGACCGCCGGATGAACAGTATTGAACAGGCTCTGAAAATTGCTGAGCAGCATAATATTTCGCGCAGTGCGACAGATGTGCCTGCCGAGGAATTGCCTGATTCAGAAATGTTCCTGCTTGGGCGTCCAATGCTCCAGGCTCGACTGGAAAATTTACAGGCCGTCGGTCCGGCCTTTGATCTCGACTATGATCAGAATCGGGCCATGTTAAACACCCTGAATGTTGGTCCAACCCTGGATCCGCGTTTTCAGACCTATCGCTATTTGCGTACGCCGGAAGAACCGGTAAAACGCGATAGCCCACGTCGTGCCTTCCTGATGATTATGTGGGGCATTGTCGGGGGGCTGATCGGGGCTGGTGTCGCATTAACCCGCCGTTGCTCGAAATAGCAACACTGCTGCGGTGAGCGCAAAGGCGCTCGCCGCTTATTCGAAGAGAATCGATGTGAAAGTACTGACTGTATTTGGTACGCGCCCGGAAGCCATCAAGATGGCTCCGTTGGTGCATGCGTTGGCAAAAGATCCTTTTTTTGAGGCTAAAGTTTGCGTCACTGCGCAGCATCGGGAGATGCTCGATCAGGTGCTGAAACTCTTTTCCATTGTACCTGACTACGATCTCAACATAATGCAGCCAGGACAGGGCCTGACAGAGATAACCTGTCGGATTCTGGAAGGGCTAAAACCAATTCTTGCCGAGTTCAAACCAGACGTCGTGCTGGTTCACGGCGATACTACGACGACGCTGGCAACCAGCCTGGCGGCGTTTTATCAGCGTATTCCTGTTGGTCACGTTGAGGCTGGTCTGCGCACGGGCGATCTCTATTCGCCGTGGCCGGAAGAGGCTAACCGTACATTGACCGGGCATCTGGCGATGTATCACTTCTCTCCAACCGAAACTTCCCGGCAAAACTTGCTGCGTGAAAATGTTGCTGACAGCCGAATCTTCATTACCGGTAATACAGTTATTGATGCACTGTTATGGGTGCGTGACCAGGTGATGAGCAGCGATACGCTGCGTTCAGAACTGGCGGCAAATTACCCGTTTATCGACCCCAATAAAAAAATGATTCTGGTGACCGGTCACAGGCGTGAGAGCTTCGGTCGTGGCTTTGAAGAAATCTGCCATGCGCTGGCAGACATCGCCACCACGCACCAGGACATCCAGATTGTCTATCCGGTGCATCTCAACCCGAACGTCAGAGAGCCGGTCAATCGCATTCTGGGGCATGTGAAAAATGTCATTCTGATCGATCCCCAGGAGTATTTACCGTTTGTCTGGCTGATGAACCACGCCTGGCTGATTTTGACCGACTCAGGCGGCATTCAGGAAGAAGCGCCTTCGCTGGGGAAACCGGTGCTGGTGATGCGCGATACCACTGAGCGTCCGGAAGCGGTGACGGCGGGTACGGTGCGTCTGGTAGGCACGAATAAGCAGAGAATTGTCGAGGAAGTGACGCGTCTTTTAAAAGACGAAAACGAATATCAAACTATGAGCCGCGCCCATAACCCGTATGGTGATGGTCAGGCATGCTCTCGCATTCTGGAAGCGTTAAAAAATAATCGGATATCACTATGAGTTTTGCGACCATTTCTGTTATCGGACTGGGTTACATCGGGCTGCCTACAGCAGCAGCGTTTGCCTCACGGCAAAAACAGGTGATTGGTGTCGATATCAACCAACACGCGGTTGATACCATCAATCGTGGCGAAATCCATATCGTCGAGCCTGATTTGGCGAGCGTAGTAAAAACTGCCGTAGAAGGCGGTTTTTTACGAGCGAGCACGACGCCAGTTGAAACGGATGCCTGGCTGATTGCTGTACCCACGCCGTTTAAAGGCGATCATGAGCCAGATATGACCTACGTTGAATCGGCTGCTCGCTCCATTGCGCCAGTGCTGAAAAAAGGCGCGCTGGTGATCCTTGAATCCACCTCGCCGGTGGGGTCAACCGAGAAGATGGCAGAATGGTTAGCAGAGATGCGTCCGGATCTCACTTTCCCACAGCAGGTGGGCGAGCAGGCGGACGTCAACATTGCTTACTGCCCGGAACGCGTGTTACCGGGCCAGGTTATGGTCGAGCTGATTAAAAACGATCGCGTGATTGGTGGTATGACGCCGGTTTGTTCGGCCCGCGCCAGCGAACTGTACAAAATTTTCCTCGAAGGTGAGTGTGTCGTCACTAACTCGCGGACGGCGGAAATGTGTAAGCTCACCGAAAACAGCTTCCGCGATGTGAATATCGCTTTTGCTAACGAACTGTCGCTGATTTGTGCCGATCAGGGAATTAACGTCTGGGAACTGATTCGCCTGGCGAATCGTCACCCTCGCGTTAATATTCTTCAGCCTGGTCCTGGCGTGGGCGGTCACTGCATTGCTGTTGATCCGTGGTTTATCGTGGCACAGAACCCGCAGCAGGCGCGGCTTATCCGTACCGCGCGCGAAGTGAACGATCACAAACCGTTCTGGGTTATCGATCAGGTGAAAGCGGCGGTTGCCGACTGCCTTGCTGCTACCGATAAACGCGCCAGTGAACTGAAAATCGCCTGCTTTGGTCTGGCGTTTAAACCGAATATTGATGACCTGCGCGAAAGCCCGGCGATGGAAATCGCTGAACTGATCGCCCAGTGGCACAGCGGCGAAACGCTGGTTGTTGAGCCTAACATCCACCAGTTGCCGAAGAAACTGACCGGGCTTTGTACTCTGGCGCAGCTTGACGAGGCGCTGGCAACGGCAGATGTGCTGGTGATGTTGGTCGATCATAGTCAGTTCAAAGTTATCAATGGCGACAATGTCCATCAGCAGTATGTCGTCGATGCCAAAGGAGTTTGGCGCTGATGAGAAAGATTCTGATAACAGGTGGTGCCGGGTTTATTGGCTCGGCGCTGGTGCGTTATATCATCAACGAAACGAGCGACGCGGTGGTAGTGGTCGATAAGCTGACCTACGCCGGAAACCTGATGTCGCTGGCACCGGTCGCGCAAAGCGAGCGCTTTGCCTTTGAGAAAGTTGATATCTGCGATCGGGCAGAACTGGCACGCGTATTCACTGAGCATCAGCCAGACTGTGTCATGCATCTGGCAGCCGAAAGCCATGTTGACCGTTCTATTGACGGCCCGGCAGCGTTTATTGAAACCAACATTGTCGGGACTTATACATTGCTTGAAGCGGCGCGGACTTACTGGAATGCGCTGACGGAAGATAAAAAATCAGCGTTCCGTTTTCATCATATTTCCACCGACGAAGTATATGGTGACCTGCACTCGACGGATGATTTCTTCACCGAAACCACGCCGTATGCGCCGAGCAGCCCTTATTCCGCTTCAAAAGCCAGCAGCGACCATCTGGTACGCGCCTGGCTGCGGACCTATGGTCTGCCGACGCTTATCACCAACTGCTCGAATAACTACGGTCCTTACCACTTTCCGGAAAAACTGATCCCGCTGATGATCCTCAACGCGCTGGCGGGTAAACCGCTGCCGGTATATGGCAATGGGCAGCAAATCCGTGACTGGCTGTATGTTGAAGATCACGCCCGCGCGCTGTATTGCGTGGCGACCACCGGGAAAGTCGGTGAAACCTATAATATTGGTGGTCACAACGAGCGTAAGAATCTCGATGTTGTGGAAACCATTTGCGAGTTGCTGGAAGAACTGGCCCCGAACAAGCCGCACGGCGTGGCGCACTATCGTGACCTGATCACCTTTGTCGCTGACCGTCCGGGGCATGATCTGCGTTATGCCATTGATGCTTCGAAAATTGCCCGTGAACTTGGCTGGCTGCCGCAGGAAACCTTTGAAAGTGGAATGCGTAAAACGGTGCAGTGGTATCTGGCTAATGAAAGCTGGTGGAAGCAGGTGCAGGACGGTAGCTATCAGGGCGAGCGTTTAGGTCTGAAAGGCTAATTTTCAGCGGAGGCAAACATGAAAGGTATTATCCTGGCAGGCGGTTCCGGCACCCGATTGCATCCGATTACGCGCGGCGTATCGAAGCAACTGTTGCCGATTTACGATAAGCCAATGATTTACTATCCGCTGTCGGTGCTGATGCTGGCCGGTATCCGCGAAATTCTCATCATCACTACGCCGGAAGATAAAGGTTATTTCCAGCGCCTGCTGGGCGATGGTAGTGAGTTCGGTATCCAGCTGGAATACGCCGAACAGCCCAGTCCGGACGGTCTGGCGCAGGCCTTTATCATCGGTGAAACCTTCCTCAACGGTGAACCTTCTTGTCTGGTGCTGGGTGATAACATCTTCTTCGGTCAGGGCTTCAGTCCGAAGCTGCGTCATGTTGCGGCGCGCACGGAAGGGGCGACGGTATTTGGCTATCAGGTGATGGACCCGGAACGCTTTGGCGTCGTGGAGTTTGACGACAATTTCCGCGCAATCTCGCTGGAAGAAAAGCCAAAACAGCCGAAGTCAAACTGGGCGGTGACCGGACTTTATTTCTACGACAGTAAAGTCGTGGAGTACGCAAAGCAGGTGAAGCCGTCGGAGCGTGGTGAACTGGAGATTACCTCCATCAACCAGATGTACCTCGAGGCGGGCAACCTGACCGTTGAACTGCTCGGGCGCGGATTTGCCTGGCTGGACACTGGCACTCACGACAGCCTGATTGAAGCCAGCACCTTTGTTCAGACGGTAGAAAAACGCCAGGGCTTTAAGATTGCCTGCCTGGAAGAGATCGCCTGGCGTAACGGCTGGCTTGATGACGAAGGCGTGAAGCGCGCCGCCAGCTCGCTGGCGAAAACTGGCTACGGCCAATATCTGCTGGAGTTACTTCGTGCCCGTCCGCGCCAGTATTGAGCCACTAACCTGGGAAAACGCCTTCTTTGGTGTTAACAGCGCCATTGTGCGCATTAGTCCTGATGCGGCACTCCTGACGCCAGACGCGTTAGCGCCGTGGTCACGGGTGCAGGCCAAAATTGCGGCATCAAATACGGGGGAACTGGATGCCCTGCAACAGCTGGGATTCTCCCTGGTAGAAGGTGAAGTTGATTTGGCGCTACCCGTGAACAATGTCAGTGATAGCGGCGCAGAAGTGGCACAAGAGACCGATATTCCCGCATTACGTCAGTTAGCCAGCGCCGCGTTTGCGCAAAGCCGTTTTCGTGCGCCGTGGTATGCGCCTGACGCCAGCGGTCGCTTTTATGCGCAGTGGATTGAAAATGCCGTGCGCGGCACCTTTGATCATCAATGTCTGATTTTACGTGCGGCGTCCGGCGCTATTCGCGGCTATGTCTCTTTACGGGAACTCAATGCGACAGATGCGCGAATTGGCCTGCTGGCTGGACGCGGTGCAGGTGCTGAGCTGATGCAAACGGCGCTAAACTGGGCGTATGCTCGCGGTAAAACAACTTTGCGGGTGGCGACCCAGATGGGCAACACCGCCGCGCTTAAACGATACATACAAAGTGGTGCGAATGTAGAAAGCACCGCGTACTGGTTATACAGGTGATCACATGATTCCATTTAACGCACCGCCGGTGGTGGGAACCGAACTCGACTATATGCAGTCGGCAATGGGTAGCGGCAAACTGTGCGGCGATGGCGGTTTTACCCGTCGCTGCCAGCAGTGGCTGGAGCAACGTTTTGGCAGCGCCAAAGTGTTACTGACGCCGTCCTGCACCGCTTCGCTGGAGATGGCGGCGCTGCTGCTCGATATCCAGCCTGGCGATGAAGTGATCATGCCGAGCTACACCTTTGTCTCCACCGCCAATGCCTTTGTGCTGCGTGGCGCAAAAATCGTTTTTGTGGATGTTCGCCCGGACACCATGAACATCGACGAAACGTTGATTGAAGCAGCGATCACCGACAAAACGCGCGTTATCGTGCCGGTCCATTACGCGGGTGTGGCCTGCGAAATGGACACCATTATGGCGTTGGCAAAAAAGCATAATCTGTTTGTGGTGGAAGATGCTGCTCAGGGCGTGATGTCCACTTACAAAGGGCGTGCACTGGGAACCATTGGTCATATTGGCTGCTTTAGCTTCCATGAAACCAAAAACTACACGGCGGGCGGTGAAGGCGGCGCGACGCTGATTAACGATAAAGCGTTGATCGAACGAGCCGAGATCATCCGTGAAAAAGGCACAAACCGCAGCCAGTTCTTCCGTGGTCAGGTCGATAAATATACCTGGCGCGATATTGGCTCCAGCTATTTGATGTCCGATCTGCAAGCTGCGTACCTGTGGGCGCAACTGGAAGCAGCGGATCGTATCAATCAGCAACGTCTGGCGCTGTGGCAAAACTACTACGATGCGTTAGCACCTCTGGCGAAAGCCGGGCGTATCGAGCTGCCGTCGATTCCCGATGGCTGCGTGCAGAACGCGCATATGTTCTACATTAAACTGCGGGATATTGATGACCGGAGCGCGTTGATTAACTTTCTGAAAGAAGCGGAAATCATGGCGGTGTTCCATTACATTCCGCTGCACGGTTGCCCTGCGGGGGAACGCTTTGGTGAGTTCCACGGTGAAGATCGCTACACCACCAAAGAGAGCGAGCGCCTGCTGCGCCTGCCGCTGTTCTACAACCTGTCGCCCGTCAATCAGCGTACGGTAATTGCGACTTTGTTGAACTACTTCTCCTGATATGTCGTTGGCAAAAGCGTCCTTGTGGACGGCGGCCAGTACACTGGTCAAGATTGGTGCCGGGTTACTGGTCGGTAAGTTGCTGGCGGTGTCATTTGGTCCTGCGGGGCTTGGGCTGGCGGCAAATTTCCGCCAGTTGATTACCGTGCTCGGCGTGCTTGCTGGGGCGGGCATCTTTAATGGCGTAACCAAATACGTTGCTCAGTACCATGATAATCCGCAGCAGCTGCGCCGCGTGGTCGGCACTTCATCAGCGATGGTACTTGGCTTCTCTACGCTGATGGCGCTGGTTTTTGTGCTGGCGGCAGCCCCAATCAGCCAGGGATTGTTTGGTAATACCGACTATCAGGGGCTGGTGCGTTTAGTGGCGTTGGTGCAAATGGGGATCGCCTGGGGCAACCTGTTACTGGCGTTGATGAAAGGCTTTCGCGATGCCGCAGGTAATGCGTTATCCCTGATTGTCGGCAGCCTGATTGGCGTTCTCGCGTACTACGTCAGTTACCGTTTGGGCGGTTATGAAGGGGCGTTGCTGGGTCTGGCGCTGATTCCCGCGCTGGTGGTAATTCCTGCCGCCATCATGTTGATCAAACGTGGTGTCATCCCGTTAAGCTATCTGAAACCCAGCTGGGATAACGGTCTGGCAGGGCAGTTGAGCAAATTTACGCTCATGGCGTTGATTACGTCGGTGACCTTGCCTGTTGCTTACATCATGATGCGTAAACTGCTGGCGGCGCAGTATAGCTGGGATGAGGTGGGGATCTGGCAAGGGGTGAGCAGTATTTCCGATGCCTACCTGCAATTTATTACGGCATCGTTCAGCGTATATTTGCTGCCCACGTTGTCGCGGCTAACGGAAAAGCGCGATATCACCCGGGAAGTGGTTAAATCGCTGAAATTCGTCTTACCGGCAGTGGCGGCGGCGAGTTTTACCGTCTGGTTGCTGCGTGATTTTGCTATCTGGCTGCTGTTGTCGAATAAATTTACCGCTATGCGCGATCTCTTTGCCTGGCAGTTAGTGGGTGATGTGTTAAAAGTGGGCGCTTATGTCTTTGGTTATCTGGTGATCGCCAAAGCTTCACTGCGGTTTTATATTCTGGCGGAAGTCAGCCAGTTCACTTTATTGATGGTATTTGCCCACTGGCTAATCCCTGCGCATGGTGCACTGGGCGCGGCGCAGGCCTATATGGCAACCTATATCGTCTATTTTTCTCTTTGTTGTGGCGTGTTTTTACTCTGGCGTAGGCGGGCATGACTGTACTGATTCACGTACTGGGATCGGATATCCCTCACCATAACCGAACCGTTTTGCGGTTTTTCAATGACGCGCTGGCCGCGACGAGCGAGCACGCGCGCGAGTTTATGGTTGTTGGCAAGGACGACGGCTTAAGTGATAGCTGTCCGGCGCTTTCTGTGCAATTTTTCCCTGGGAAAAAATCGCTGGCGGAAGCGGTCATCGCGAAAGCAAAAACTAACCGTCAGCAGCGTTTTTTCTTCCACGGTCAGTTCAATCCCAAACTGTGGCTGGCTTTGCTGAGTGGTGGCATTAAGCCCAGCCAGTTTTTCTGGCATATCTGGGGGGCAGACCTGTACGAGCTTTCCAGTGGCTTGAGATATAAGCTTTTTTACCCACTACGTCGCCTGGCGCAAAAGCGAGTCGGCTGTGTATTTGCCACCCGCGGTGATTTGAGCTTTTTTGCCAAAACGCACCCAAAGGTGCGGGGCGAACTGCTGTACTTCCCGACGCGGATGGATCCTTCTCTCAATACGATGGCGAACGAGCGGCAACGTGAAGGGAAAATGACCATTCTGGTGGGGAACTCCGGCGACCGCAGCAATGAGCATATTGCTGCCTTGCGCGCCGTTCATCAGCAATTTGGCGATACGGTAAAAGTGGTGGTGCCGATGGGATATCCGCCTAATAACGAAGCGTACATCGAGGACGTTCGTCAGGCGGGGCTGGCGTTATTCAGCGAAGAAAATCTGCAAGTTCTGAGCGAAAAACTGGAATTTGACGCCTATCTGACGTTACTTCGTCAGTGCGATCTTGGTTACTTTATTTTTGCCCGCCAGCAGGGCATTGGTACGCTGTGCTTACTGATTCAGGCGGGCATTCCTTGTGTGCTTAACCGGGAAAATCCGTTCTGGCAGGATATGACGGAACAGCATTTACCGGTGCTGTTTACCACTGACGATCTCAACGAGGATATTGTGCGTGAAGCGCAGCGCCAGTTGGCGTCGGTGGATAAAAACACCATTGCCTTCTTTAGCCCGAACTATCTGCAAGGCTGGCAGCGGGCGTTGGCTATTGCCGCCGGGGAGGTTGCATGAGTCTGCTGCAATTCAGTGGCCTGTTTGTTGTCTGGCTGCTCTGCACGCTGTTTATTGCCACGCTGACCTGGTTTGAGTTTCGCCGTGTGCGTTTTAACTTCAATGTCTTCTTTTCATTGCTGTTTTTGCTCACCTTTTTCTTCGGCTTCCCACTGACCAGCGTGCTGGTATTTCGCTTTGATGTTGGTGTCGCGCCGCCAGAAATCTTGTTGCAGGCGTTGCTTTCTGCGGGCTGTTTCTACGCGGTTTACTATGTCACCTACAAAACCCGCCTACGCAAACGCGTTGCTGATGTACCGCGCCGTCCGCTGTTTACCATGAACCGCGTGGAGACCAATCTTACGTGGGTGATCCTGATGGGCATCGCGCTGGTAAGCGTCGGCATCTTCTTCATGCACAACGGCTTTTTGCTGTTCCGGCTTAACTCCTACAGTCAGATCTTCTCCAGTGAAGTCTCCGGCGTGGCGTTAAAACGCTTCTTTTACTTTTTCATCCCGGCGATGCTGGTGGTCTACTTTCTGCGCCAGGACAGCAAAGCGTGGCTGTTTTTCCTCGTCAGCACGGTCGCTTTTGGCTTGCTGACTTATATGATTGTCGGCGGCACTCGCGCCAATATCATTATCGCATTCGCTATCTTCCTGTTTATTGGCATTATTCGCGGCTGGA
Organism: Escherichia sp. WS3227_2; assembly: GCF_046486495.1. Lineage (NCBI taxonomy): Bacteria > Pseudomonadati > Pseudomonadota > Gammaproteobacteria > Enterobacterales > Enterobacteriaceae > Escherichia > Escherichia sp. WS3227_2. The sequence goes on along the minus strand of NZ_JBJQLG010000017.1, from coordinate 59,355 downwards.
TTTCGTTGTGGATGCTGGCGGCAGCGGGCGTGCTGGGGATTGTTGGCATGTTCTGGCTGGCGCTAAAACGCTATGGAATGAATGTGAGCGGTGATGAAGCGTTCTATACGTTTCTCTATCTCACCCGCGATACCTTTTCGCCGTGGGAGAATCTGGCATTGCTGTTGCAGAACTACGACAACATCGACTTCCAGGGTCTGGCTCCCATTGTCCGCGATTTCTATGTCTTTATCCCTTCCTGGCTGTGGCCGGGTCGCCCGAGTATGGTACTGAACTCCGCCAACTACTTTACCTGGGAAGTGCTGAATAACCACTCCGGACTGGCGATCTCGCCTACGCTTATAGGCTCACTGGTGGTGATGGGCGGCGCGTTGTTCATCCCGCTCGGGGCGATCGTGGTTGGTCTGATCATCAAATGGTTCGACTGGCTGTATGAGCTGGGCAACCGCGAGCCTAATCGCTATAAAGCTGCGATATTGCACAGTTTCTGCTTTGGGGCGATCTTCAATATGATCGTGCTGGCGCGTGAAGGGCTGGATTCGTTTGTCTCACGCGTAGTCTTTTTTATCGTGGTCTTCGGCGCATGTCTGATGATCGCAAAACTGCTGTACTGGCTTTTTGAAAGCGCCGGACTCATTCATAAACGTACAAAATCATCGCTCCGGACGCAGGTTGAAGGATAACAATGAATAACAACACCACGGCACCGACCTATACGCTGCGTGGCTTACAGTTGATCGGTTGGCGTGATATGCAGCACGCCCTCGATTATCTGTTCGCTGACGGGCAGCTTAAGCAGGGAACGCTGGTTGCCATTAATGCTGAAAAAATGCTGACCATTGAAGATAACGCCGAGGTCAGGGAGTTAATTAACGCTGCCGAATTTAAATATGCGGATGGCATCAGCGTTGTACGTTCAGTACGTAAAAAGTACCCGCAGGCGCAGGTTTCCCGCGTTGCCGGGGCCGATCTCTGGGAAGAGCTGATGGCGCGCGCAGGCAAAGAAGGGACGCCGGTATTTCTGGTGGGCGGTAAACCTGAAGTGCTGGCGCAAACTGAAGCTAAACTACGCAACCAGTGGAATGTGAATATCGTTGACAGCCAGGATGGTTATTTTAAACCCGAGCAGCGTCAGGCGCTGTTTGAACGCATTCATGCCAGCGGAGCGCAAATCGTCACCGTTGCGATGGGATCGCCAAAGCAGGAGATCTTCATGCGCGACTGCCGTCTGGTGCATCCAGATGCGCTGTATATGGGCGTTGGCGGGACCTACGATGTTTTCACCGGTCACGTAAAACGCGCACCGAAAATCTGGCAAACGCTGGGGCTGGAGTGGCTCTACCGCCTGCTTTCGCAGCCGAGCCGCATTAAGCGTCAGCTTCGTTTGCTGCGTTATTTACGCTGGCATTACACCGGCAACCTCTGATTTTCCTCTCTTTGTAAAGCGACGGAGTGGTCACTTCGTCGCCTGTCTGCTTTTTTATTACACAAAGCATTCAAATTTTTAATGCTTTATTTGCCATTTCTCCTGAATTACGAAAACATTCGCAACACTCGATGTACCCATAACGATAACCGGTAACACCGGAAAGCATGCAAACACAACACGAGGATTTATGGCAGATAACAAACCAGAGCTACAGCGTGGGCTGGAAGCTCGACATATCGAACTCATCGCCCTGGGGGGCACCATTGGCGTCGGCCTGTTTATGGGGGCCGCCAGTACCCTGAAATGGGCCGGGCCATCCGTATTGTTGGCCTATATCATCGCCGGGCTGTTCGTCTTTTTCATCATGCGTTCAATGGGCGAAATGTTGTTCCTCGAACCGGTTACCGGTTCGTTCGCCGTTTATGCGCATCGTTATATGAGCCCGTTTTTTGGCTATCTCACCGCCTGGTCTTACTGGTTTATGTGGATGGCGGTGGGGATCTCAGAAATCACCGCCATTGGCGTTTATGTCCAGTTCTGGTTCCCGGAGATGGCGCAGTGGATACCCGCATTGATCGCGGTGGCGCTGGTGGCGTTGGCGAATCTGGCTGCGGTGAGGTTGTACGGCGAAATCGAGTTCTGGTTCGCGATGATCAAAGTCACCACGATTATCGTGATGATTGTCATTGGCCTGGGCGTGATTTTCTTTGGCTTTGGCAATGGCGGGCAGTCGATTGGTTTTAGCAATCTCACAGAGCATGGCGGTTTCTTTGCGGGTGGCTGGAAAGGGTTCCTGACCGCTCTGTGTATTGTGGTGGCGTCCTACCAGGGCGTGGAGCTGATTGGCATTACGGCCGGTGAAGCGAAGAATCCGCAGGTGACGCTGCGCAGTGCCGTAGGCAAAGTGCTGTGGCGTATCCTGATTTTCTACGTAGGCGCGATTTTCGTTATCGTCACCATCTTCCCGTGGAATGAAATAGGCAGTAACGGCAGCCCGTTCGTACTGACTTTCGCCAAAATCGGCATTACCGCAGCGGCGGGCATTATCAACTTTGTGGTGCTGACGGCTGCGCTCTCTGGCTGTAACAGCGGCATGTACAGTTGCGGACGTATGCTCTATGCACTGGCGAAAAACCGTCAGTTACCGACGGCGATGGCGAAAGTTTCCCGTCACGGCGTACCGGTTGCGGGTGTGGCAGTATCTATTGCTATCCTGTTAATTGGCTCATGCCTGAACTACATCATTCCCAATCCGCAGCGTGTGTTTGTCTACGTCTACAGTGCCAGCGTGCTTCCGGGGATGGTGCCATGGTTTGTGATATTGATAAGCCAGCTGCGTTTTCGTCGTGCGCATAAAGCGGCGATTGCCAGCCATCCGTTCCGCTCAATCCTGTTCCCGTGGGCCAACTACGTAACAATGGCATTCCTGATTTGCGTTTTGATCGGCATGTACTTTAATGAAGATACGCGTATGTCGCTGTTTGTCGGCATCATCTTTATGCTGGCGGTGACGGCGATTTATAAAATTTTTGGGCTTAATCGCCACGGTAAAGCGCATAAACTGGAGGAATAAGCAGCAAAACGCACAAACCGTAACCAAACGCGCAATTTATTTAAAAAGGGACTAGACAGAGGGGTGGGAAGTCCGTATTATCCACCCCCGCAACGGCGCTAAGCGCCCGTAGCTCAGCTGGATAGAGCGCTGCCCTCCGGAGGCAGAGGTCTCAGGTTCGAATCCTGTCGGGCGCGCCATTTAGTCCCGGCGCTTGAGCTGCGGTGGTAGTAATACCGCGTAACAAGATTTGTAGTGGTGGCTATAGCTCAGTTGGTAGAGCCCTGGATTGTGATTCCAGTTGTCGTGGGTTCGAATCCCATTAGCCACCCCATTATTAGAAGTTGTGACAATGCGAAGGTGGCGGAATTGGTAGACGCGCTAGCTTCAGGTGTTAGTGTCCTTACGGACGTGGGGGTTCAAGTCCCCCCCCTCGCACCACGACTTTAAAGAATTGAACTAAAAATTCAAAAAGCAGTATTTCGGCGAGTAGCGCAGCTTGGTAGCGCAACTGGTTTGGGACCAGTGGGTCGGAGGTTCGAATCCTCTCTCGCCGACCAATTTTGAACCCCGCTTCGGCGGGGTTTTTTGTTTTCTGTGCATTTCGTCACTTTCCCTTCGCAATAAACGCCCGTAATAACTCATTGCGCCACGGTATGATTTCGCCCTTAACTTATTGAAGGATGACTTCAGGCAAGGAGCGACCATGCTGCAACAGGTTCCAACGCGTGCTTTTCATGTGATGGCGAAACCGAGCGGTTCCGATTGTAATCTGAACTGTGACTACTGTTTTTATCTCGAAAAACAATCCCTTTACCGCGAAAAGCCAGTCACGCATATGGACGATGACACGCTGGAAGCGTATGTCCGTCACTATATCGCTGCCAGCGAAACCCAAAACGAAGTGGCTTTTACCTGGCAGGGCGGCGAACCAACGTTACTCGGGCTGGATTTTTACCGCCGTGCCGTGGTGCTACAGGCGAAATATGGTGCTGGCAGGAAGATAAGTAACAGCTTCCAGACTAACGGCGTGCTGCTCGATGACGAATGGTGTGCATTTCTGGCAGAAAATCATTTTCTTGTTGGGTTATCGCTGGATGGTCCGGCTGAGATCCACAATCAATATCGCGTGACCAAAGGCGGCAGACCAACGCATAAACTGGTGATGCGTGCCCTGACGCTCCTGCAAAAACATCATGTCGACTATAACGTGCTGGTCTGCGTTAATCGCACCAGTGCGTTACAACCTTTGCAAGTCTATGATTTTCTGTGTGATGCAGGCGCTGAGTTCATCCAGTTTATTCCGGTGGTCGAGCGCCTGGCTGATGAAACGGCTGCTCATGCTGGACTTATGCTACATGCTCCCGGCGATATTCAGGGCGAACTGACGGAATGGTCGGTACGCCCCGATGAGTTCGGTGAATTTTTGGTGGCGATATTCGACCACTGGATCAAACGCGACGTCGGCAAGATTTTCGTGATGAATATCGAATGGGCGTTTGCCAATTTTGTCGGTGCGCCAGGAGCGGTTTGCCATCATCAGCCAACCTGTGGACGCTCGGTGATTGTTGAACACAACGGCGACGTTTACGCCTGCGATCACTATGTTTATCCGCAATATCGACTGGGGAATATGCTTCAGCAGACAATTGCAGAAATGGTAGATTCCCCGCAACAGCAGGTGTTTGGTGAAGATAAATTTAAGCAGTTACCGGCGCAGTGTCGCAGTTGCTACGTGTTAAAAGCGTGCTGGGGAGGCTGTCCGAAACACCGCTTTATGCTCGATGCCAGCGGCAAACCCGGGCTGAATTATTTGTGTGCCGGGTATCAGCGTTATTTCCGCCATCTACCGCCATATCTTAAAGCAATGGCTGATTTGCTGGCGCACGGTCGTCCGGCCAGCGACATTATGCAGGCGCATTTGATGGTGGTGAATAAGTAAAAAAGCGGCCATTTTGTGGCCGCCTGCGGTTGATTGCCGGATAAGGCGTTCACGCCGCATCCGGCAAGGTCAGTGTGGCCCGATGTAGCGATAGCGCCGGCTTAATCAGATTTAATCTGCGCGCGTGGTGGATATTTTTTCAGGATCTCCATATACGCATGCATTTCGGTCTGTAGCGGTACACCCATTGGGATATGGCGCACGCCGATAGAGTCGCTTTCCTGCGGATCGGTGTACAGGTTAAACACCGACGATCCCGCCGTTTGCATTACTGTGCCGGTGAATCCACCCTGATACCCGCTCTGGGTATACGCGTACGGTTGCTGGATCAGGACGTGATACTTGAACTCATCCATACGCACAGCAGAAAGTTTACCGTTGAGGAAGTAGTGCTCGGCCTTACGGTTAGACTGACCATTTGTTCCCAGGAAGAAAGATGTCTGGTCCACACCATCGATAAAGGTGGTTTTCGGTACTAAATTCGCTACTTTCGCCCCAGGATGCCCCGCCAGATCCAGCGCCGTAGGGAAGAGATCCGCCAGATCGACAATGCCGTCAGATTTACGCGGTTGGATCATGCCTTTCCAGTAAACGAAGGTTGGCACACGAACGCCGCCTTCCCATGTAGAACCTTTCGCACCGCGGAACGGCGTGCGACCGTGCGGCGGAACTTCGGCTTCCGGACCGTTATCAGAGGTGAACACAATCAGCGTGTTATCAAGCTGACCGTTTTTCTCCAGTGCTTTATACAGATTGGCGAAGATATCGTTCATCTCCACCATGCAGTCGCCGTAAGAGGTGCGCGCCGGAGAGCTACCCGCATATTTCGCATTTGGGTAGTTATCGAAGTGACAGCCGCGAGTGCCGTAGTAGAGGAAGAAAGGCTTATCGCTCTTCGCCATCTTGTCGAGGAACTTAACGCCATATTCCATCCAGCGTTGATCCAGGTCTTCCATATATTTCGGCGTAATGTCGGCAATGGCTTCCTGTTCACCGCCGCGCACGGCATGAACGTCATCTTTGCTGAACGGCAGTTTTTGGATGTATTCAGAACGATCCGGGCTCAGGGCGACTTCCGGGTTGACGTGAACATCACGCCATTCGGTATACATATCGGATACCGAGTTAAAGCCGCGGAAATCATCAAAGCCAACGTTCTGCGGCTGCGACTCTTTGTTTTCCCCCATATGCCATTTCCCGATGGCCTGAGTGACGTAGCCCTGATCGTGCAGCAACTGCGGCAGAGTGGTTAACCCTTGCAGACCGCCCGGTTGCCCGTACATTGGCGGCATCAGAATGCCGTGGTGGATGGAGTATTGTCCGGTAAGAATCGTGGCGCGGGTTGGGGAAGAACTCGGTTGAGAATACGCCGAAGTTAAAATCAGCCCCTGGCTGGCAACGGCGTCGATATCTGGTGTAGGGTTACCCACCGCCACGCCGCCGCCGTTAAAGCCAACATCCATCCAGCCCACATCATCCAGCAAGAAAACAACCACGTTCGGTTTCTTACCGGTTTTTTTCTCAAGTTCTGCCAGGTTCTGCTGGGTTTCTTTGTCTTGTGCAGGATGCTGCATCACCGGCATCATGTTGTCGGCAATAGTGGTCGCCGGTTTAACCAGATACTGGTTTGGGTGATCGTATCCGGCAAAGCCTTTGCGTGCGGTGGCGGTTGACGGGGTATCTGCTGCGTTGGCCATGAGTGGAAGAGCGGCGGCGACAGCCACAACAAGAAGTTTGGGTGAAAACGAAAATTCCATGCAAAATGCTCCGGTTTCATGTCGTCAAAATGTTGACGTAATTAAGCATTGATAATTGAGATCCCTCTCCCTGACAGGATGATTGCATAAATAATAGTGATGAAAATAAATTATTTATTTATCCAGATAATGAATTGGAAAATCAGGAGAGCGTTTTCAATCCTACCTCTGGCGCAGGTGATATGTAAGGCGGTGATGTTATATCGCGTTGATTATTGATGCTGTTTTTAATTTTAACGGCAATTAATATATATGTTATTAATTGAATGAATTTTATTATTCATTATATATATGTGTAGAATCGTGCGCAGGAGAAATATTCACTCAGGAAGTTATTACTCAGGAAGCAAAGAGGATTACAGAATTATCTCATAACAAGTGTTAAGGGATGTTATTTCCCAGTTCTCTGTGGCATAATAAACGAGTAGATGCTCATTCCATCTCTTATGTTCGCCTTAGTGCCTCATAAACTCCGGAATGACGCAGAGCCGTTTACGGTGCTTATCGTCCACTGACAGATGTCGCTTATGCCTCATCAGACACCATGGACACAACGTTGAGTGAAGCACCCACTTGTTGTCATACAGACCTGTTTTAACGCCTGCTCCGTAATAAGAGCAGGCGTTTTTTTATGTATCAGAAAGGTCCCGGAGGTGCTTGCCTCCGGGTGAGAAAGAACTACTGTGGCGGGTTGTTCTGCAACGTTAACATCAAACCGTCGCGGCGCATCGCTGCAGCTTCTTCTGGTTTGTGCAGTCTGTCCAGCGCGTCGGCGAGCCATGCGTAATCGTAGGCGTCCGGACGTTGTTTCAGCGCCGCGCGGAAGGCGAGCGATGCTTCCTGCCATTCACCGTGCTTCATCAGTGACTGACCCAATGTGCTCCACAACAGCGGGCGATCACCGACGTTTTTGATTTGCTGGCGTAGCACTTTTTCCAGCTGTTCCGGGTTATTGGTTTTCAGACGCGGGATCGGCAGCAGCAGACGATCATCATACTGGCGTTTCAGGCCGTCGATGATAATTTGCTGAGCAGTATCATGATCGTCACATTCAATAAGATGTTCCGCCATTGCCACCTGTAACGCCACCTGATGACGCGTTTTCCGGCTTTGGTTTTTCCACCAGTTTCGCAAACCTTCGCTACCGTCATCGGCGCGCGCCTGATCCATCAGGCCAATCCATGCCTGTTGTTCCAGCATTGCACGATGTTCTTCATCACCAACATGGGCTTTCGCCATTGATGGGATGATATCCAGCAGCGAACTCCATGCACCTGTGCGGATATACGCCTGTTCCGCCAGACGTAATACTTCCGGATGGCGTGGCGTAACTTCCAGCAGCTTATCCACGCCGTGGCGTGCAGCATGGTTTTCATTACGGGCCAGTTGCAGACGTACACGGGTGATTTCTACCGGAATGGTGTCATTGCCGGCCAGCTCCGCTGCGCGTTCCAGATGTTGGTTGGCGCGTGCTTCATCACCACGTTGTTGCGCGGCTTCGGCAGCCAGTAGATAGTTCACCACCGGTTGTTCAGCGTGATCGGCATTTTTCGCCATCAGCTTTTCAACTTGCTGATAATCGCCTTCCGCTAGTTTCAGCAGCGCCTGTTCGGTCTGCTTACGGGCACGGCGACGCTTACGTCCGACAAACCACCCACGGGTGTGTGCGCCTGTGCGGAAGATCCGCCGCAGTAGCCACTCAATGGCAAACAGCACTACCATCGCCAGAATCAAAATAATCGCCAGGCCAGTGACGCTGGTTTCAATATTGTAGTTGTCGGTCTGGATCAGCACGTAACCCTGATGACCGGCAATCATCGGGCCAACCACTATCCCCGCAATCAGCAAAACAAAGAGCAATAACACTTTTAGCATGGTTATTCTCCTTGCGGCGCGGCTGCCGGAGTATCAGCTTGCGGTGCAGGTGCAGGTGCAGGTGCAGGTGCAGGTGCAGGTGCAGGTTTAGCTTCCGTTGTCCCCGCTGCCGGTTGTGCCAGCAGGTTACGCACGCGAGTCTGCATCAGTTTTTCCAGCATCGCCTGGCTTTGCAGGGTTTCCGGAAGATCCATCGAGATATTTTGCTGGCTTAACTGGTCCACCTCGTCGAGGAACGCTTTGGTGGTGGCATCATCAGTATCGTAGTAAGCACGTACCCAGGTGGAGACGTTCTCCAGCGCCTGGCGATAAGTCTCTTGCTGGTGACGCGGTACAGCTTGTGCTGCGACCAGCAGGCGAGAGCGAATATTTTCGCGCAGATAGATATCCTGATTCGGCGCTAACAGCGGTACGGCGGTGTCATCACGACGGCGAATCGTAATGAAGTTGTCCATAAAGTTCTGCCAGCTTTTTTGCAGATTGATACGCCATTCGCTGAGGGAACTGGAAAGCTCTTCACCGTCGGAATCCATCGGCGAACCATCGCTATCATTATCGGCCAGACGCAGATTATCTACCTGATTAGAAAGCTGATTCAGCTTAAGGATGATGCCGTCATAATCCACCTGCGATACCGCAGAAAGGCTGGCGATATCATCAGTAATTGCCCGGCGAACGGTAATCAGACTCGGGTCATTCATATCCGCCAGGCTGGCGTCTGCACTTTTCAGCAACGCTGCAGCGGTCGTGACGTCCTGATCGCTCCACAGCTTCCGTCCGGCGAGTTTCACCAGAAAATCAGCCTGAGCCAGCAGCCAGGTTTTAGCATCGCTGCCGGAAATGGTGGCGACCTTTTGTTGGACTTCATCCAACTGTTTTGCCAGCGTTTCTTGCTGACGATTCGCCTGCTCAAGCTGTACAGCTTGTTGCTTGATAATGCCTTCCAGCTCGGCTTTTTGGCTCTCCTGGGCTTTTTGCAGTGCCGTAAGTTGGTTAGCCAGGGCATCGCTGGTGGCGGTCTGATTGACGGCCTGTTGTTTACCCCAGCCATACAAACCGACGCCCGCCGCCAGAGCAATAGCGATAGCCACCGCGCTGAGAATCAATGCGGTATTGTTCTTACTCTTTTTTTCTGTTGCGACAGGTTGTGACGTGGTGTCCACGGCCTCCCTGGTCTCTTCAACCACGGCGGAGGTTTTTTCTTGTTCCGTCATTATGGCTTCCTGTTATGAGAGTTATTGTAATGCCCGTAAAAGCGCATCGTTGTCAGCGTTATCGGCGACCTTAATGTCTTGCCAGCCCAGTTCCCGGGCGAGTTTCGCCAAACGCTCACTGACGACCAATAGTCGACAGCGTAGTAACCAGTGCTCACGATACCATTGTGGGATCAGCGACCAGAGTTGCTGCAACATTTCACCGCTGGTAACAACGACCGTCGTCACCTCGCGGGATTGCCAGCGCATCGCTTCTTCTGCACCATCGTAATGGATTGCGCATCGTTGATAACATTCACAAAAAGTGACCTCAGCACCGCGCGCCGTCAGGGTATCCCCAATTAGCTCACGACCGCCATTGCCACGTAATATCAGCGCACGTTTGCCCGCAATATTTTGTAATTCAGGTAATTGTAGCAAGACTTCGCTGATTTCCCGATCCTGCGGGTAGAGAATCTTCTGTCCGCTTACGGTATGTAGCGCCAGTGCGGTGGTGCGTCCAATGGCGAAATAATCAGGTTGTCGGGGCCATTTACGATCTTGCTGATGCAGCTGTGATTGGGCAAAAGCAACCGCGTGTTGCGAGAGGGCAAACAACAGATCGCTCTCCCCCAGCGCTGCCAGTTGATCAGCAAGTTGCGGTAATTGTCGACCCGGAGAAAACTCAATCAGCGGAAAATGCCAGGCCACCTGCCCCAGTGTGCGCAGACGGCTCACTAACTCTTCTCCAGCGGGAGACGGGCGGGTGACCAGGATACTCATGCCGGGGCGTCTCCGTTATAGACTTCAGCAAGGATCTCGCGCGCGCCGTTATTCAGTAGCTCTTCTGCCAGCGAAATCCCCATTTGTTCGGCATCTTGCGGCGCACCGCGGCGTTCACCGCGAATAATCTGCGAACCGTCCGGCGCGCCGACCAGCGCACGCAGCCAGATTTCGCCATCAATAAGCTCGGCGTAGCTACCAATTGGCACCTGACATCCGCCTTCGAGACGGGTATTCATGGCGCGTTCTGCGGTAACGCGCAGTGCAGTTTCGTGGTGATTCAGCGCGGCAAGCAGCTCGCGAGTGCGTGTATCATCAAGGCGGCATTCAATACCGACCGCACCTTGTCCTACCGCCGGAAGAGAAATCTCAGGTGGCAACGCGGCGCGAATGCGTGATTCCAGACCTAAACGTTTTAGTCCGGCTACGGCAAGAATGATGGCATCGTATTCGCCGTTATCCAGTTTGCTCAGGCGAGTGCCGACGTTGCCGCGCAGGGAGCGGATAATCAGATCCGGGCGGCGTTCAGCCAGTTGGCACTGGCGACGTAAACTGGACGTTCCGACGATACTGCCTGCCGGTAACGCATCCAGACTGTCATAGTTATTGGACACAAAGGCATCGCGAGGATCTTCACGCTCACAAATAGTGACCAGTCCCAGACCTTGCGGGAATTCAACCGGCACATCTTTCATTGAATGTACGGCGATATCGGCGCGATTCTCCAGGAGCGCGACTTCCAGCTCTTTTACAAATAAGCCTTTTCCGCCTACTTTCGCCAGCGGCGTATCAAGAATCACATCGCCGCGCGTCACCATCGGTACCAGTTCAACGACCAGGCCCGGATGGCTCGCCATCAACTTGTCTTTGACATAGTGTGCCTGCCAGAGTGCAAGTGGGCTTTGGCGTGTGGCAATTCTTAAAACATTGTCTAACATGCTTGTTACCGTCATTATCATCCGTGGTCCATCCTAACATCCTTGCCAGAGCGATGTCAGTGTTGTGGTGAAACGTAGACGCCTGCGCAAACCGTAAAATGAGGTCTGGCAGTGGATCCTGACAGGCGTTTCACGCCGTCGTAATAAGGAATTTACAGAGAATAAACGGTGCTACACTTGTATGTAGCGCATCTTTCTTTACGGTCAATCAGCAAGGTGTTAAATTGATCACGTTTTAGACCATTTTTTCGTCGTGAAACTAAAAAAACCAGGCGCGAAAAGTGGTAACGGTTACCTTTGACATACGAAATATCCCGAATGCCGCGTGTTACCGTTGATGTTGGCGGAATCACAGTCATGACGGGTAGCAAATCAGGCGATACGTCTTGTACCTCTATATTGAGACTCTGAAACAGAGACTGGATGCCATAAATCAATTGCGTGTGGATCGCGCGCTTGCTGCTATGGGGCCTGCATTCCAACAGGTCTACAGTCTACTGCCGACATTGTTGCACTATCACCATCCGCTAATGCCGGGTTACCTTGATGGTAACGTTCCCAAAGGCATTTGCCTTTACACGCCTGATGAAACTCAACGCCACTACCTGAACGAGCTTGAACTGTATCGTGGAATGTCAGTACAGGACCCGCCGAAAGGTGAGCTTCCAATTACTGGTGTATACACCATGGGCAGCACCTCGTCCGTAGGGCAAAGTTGTTCCTCTGACCTGGATATCTGGGTCTGTCATCAATCCTGGCTTGATAGCGAAGAGCGCCAGTTACTACAACGTAAATGCAGCCTGCTGGAAAGCTGGGCCGCCTCGCTGGGCGTGGAAGTTAGCTTCTTCCTGATTGATGAAAACCGCTTCCGTCATAATGAAAGCGGCAGCCTGGGGGGCGAAGATTGTGGCTCCACCCAGCATATACTGCTGCTTGACGAATTTTACCGTACCGCCGTGCGTCTCGCCGGTAAGCGTATTCTGTGGAATATGGTGCCGTGCGACGAAGAAGAGCATTACGACGACTATGTGATGACGCTTTACGCGCAGGGCGTGCTGACGCCAAATGAATGGCTGGATCTCGGTGGCTTAAGCTCGCTTTCTGCTGAAGAGTACTTTGGTGCCAGCCTTTGGCAGCTCTACAAGAGTATCGATTCCCCATACAAAGCGGTACTGAAAACACTGCTGCTGGAAGCCTATTCCTGGGAATACCCGAACCCACGACTGCTGGCGAAAGATATCAAACAGCGTTTGCACGATGGCGAGATTGTATCGTTTGGCCTCGATCCGTACTGCATGATGCTGGAGCGTGTTACTGAATACCTGACGGCGATTGAAGATTTTACCCGTCTGGATTTAGTACGTCGCTGCTTCTATTTAAAAGTGTGCGAAAAGCTCAGCCGTGAACGCGCCTGCGTAGGCTGGCGTCGCGCAGTGTTGAGCCAGTTAGTGAGCGAGTGGGGTTGGGACGAAGCTCGTCTGGCAATGCTCGATAACCGCGCTAACTGGAAGATTGATCAGGTGCGTGAGGCGCACAACGAGCTGCTCGACGCGATGATGCAGAGCTACCGTAATCTGATCCGCTTTGCGCGTCGCAATAACCTTAGCGTCTCCGCCAGCCCACAGGATATCGGTGTTCTGACGCGTAAACTGTACGCCGCGTTTGAAGCATTGCCAGGTAAAGTGACGCTGGTAAACCCGCAGATTTCGCCCGATCTCTCGGAACCGAATCTGACCTTTATTTATGTGCCGCCGGGCCGGGCTAACCGTTCAGGTTGGTATCTGTATAACCGCGCGCCAAATATTGAGTCGATCATCAGCCATCAGCCGCTGGAATATAACCGTTACCTGAATAAACTGGTGGCGTGGGCATGGTTTAACGGCCTGCTGACCTCGCGTACCCGCTTGTATATTAAAGGCAACGGCATTGTCGATTTGCCTAAGTTGCAGGAGATGGTCGCCGATGTGTCACACCATTTCCCGCTGCGCCTGCCTGCACCGACACCGAAGGCGCTCTACAGCCCGTGTGAAATTCGCCATCTGGCGATTATCGTTAACCTGGAATATGACCCGACAGCTGCGTTCCGCAATCAGGTGGTGCATTTTGATTTCCGTAAGCTGGACGTCTTCAGCTTTGGCGAGAATCAAAATTGCCTGGTAGGTAGCGTGGACCTGCTGTACCGCAACTCGTGGAACGAAGTGCGTACGTTGCACTTCAACGGCGAGCAGTCGATGATCGAAGCCCTGAAAACTATTCTCGGCAAAATGCATCAGGACGCCGCACCGCCAGATAGCGTGGAAGTCTTCTGCTACAGCCAGCATCTGCGCGGATTAATCCGTACTCGCGTGCAGCAACTGGTTTCTGAGTGCATTGAACTGCGTCTTTCCAGCACCCGCCAGGAAACCGGGCGCTTCAAGGCGCTGCGCGTTTCTGGTCAAACCTGGGGCTTATTCTTCGAGCGCCTGAATGTATCGGTACAGAAACTAGAAAATGCCATCGAGTTTTATGGCGCTATTTCGCATAACAAACTGCACGGCCTGTCAGTGCAGGTTGAAACCAATCACGTCAAATTACCGGCGGTGGTGGACGGCTTTGCCAGCGAAGGGATCATCCAGTTCTTCTTCGAAGAAACGCAAGACGAGAATGGCTTTAATATCTACATTCTCGACGAAAGCAACCGGGTTGAGGTGTATCACCACTGCGAAGGCAGCAAAGAGGAGCTGGTGCGTGACGTCAGTCGCTTCTACTCGTCATCGCACGACCGTTTTACCTACGGCTCAAGCTTCATCAACTTCAACCTGCCGCAGTTCTATCAGATTGTGAAGGTTGATGGTCGTGAACAGGTGATTCCGTTCCGCACCAAATCGATTGGCAACATGCCGCCTGCCAATCAGGATCACGATACGCCGCTATTACAGCAGTATTTTTCGTGATGAACGTGCCGGAAAGCGAGGCTTATCCGGCATGCAATCTTAGCGGAAACTGACTGTTTCACCCGCCTGCTGCGTCGCCGCCTGTTCCAGCAAATCCCAGAAGGTTTCGCCGCTGCGATCGCAAATCCACTCATCGCCTTTCAGATCAAAATGGTAGCCGCCTTGTTTGGTTGCCAGCCATACCTGGTGCAGCGGCTCCTGGCGGTTGATAATGATTTTGCTGCCGTTTTCAAAGGTAATGGTCAGTACACCGCCGTTGATTTCGCAGTCGATATCGCTATCGCCATCCCAGTCGTCCAGACGCTCTTCAATGGTCAGCCACAGTTGATCAGCCAGGCGATGAAATTCACTGTCGTTCATTGTTGTATCCTGTTTTTAAGTGATGGCGGCAGTATAGCGGCATGGGGTCAGGGCTTCAAAGTTTGCACCTCTGCGGCTGCGTTCCGGCATGATTCATCTGTCAACGGAATAATAATGTCTCTATATAGCGAAAGATTGGTCTTTTCATAAGGGCGCAAATACACCACGCCTTTTCCCTGTTTCTGGTAAATATTATGTTCAGGCGCGGAAAGCCGACATCCCCATGCCGACGATAAAAACAACGAACAAGACAACAAACAAACCACATTGCGATAGTGCATAAAGCCATCCTGGCGCGAGGTGCCGATCACGAAACTGCCAGCAAAACATAAATCGCCACGTGTAAGCGTTATACTCGCAGCATTTCCTCACTTTTCAGACTTCATAAAGAGTCGCTAAACGCTTGCTTTTACGCCTTCTCCTGCGATGATAGAAAGCAGAAAGCGATGAACTTTACAGGCAATCCATAATGAAAAACGTGTTTAAGGCACTCACTGTATTACTTACTCTCTTCAGCCTGACGGGCTGCGGTCTGAAAGGTCCGCTCTATTTCCCGCCTGCAGATAAAAACGCACCACCGCCGACCAAACCGGTAGAGATGCAAACGCAATCCACGGTGCCGGATAAAAACGACCGCGCCACTGGCGATGGTCCATCCCAGGTGAATTACTAAAAGTCAGTTTCTGTACCCGCGTGATTGGAGTAAATGATGCAGTTCTCGAAAATGCATGGCCTTGGCAACGATTTTATGGTCGTCGACGCGGTAACGCAGAATGTCTTTTTTTCACCGGAGCTGATTCGTCGCCTGGCGGATCGGCACCTGGGGGTAGGGTTTGACCAACTGCTGGTGGTTGAGCCACCGTATGATCCTGAACTGGATTTTCACTATCGCATTTTCAATGCTGATGGCAGTGAAGTGGCGCAGTGCGGCAACGGCGCGCGCTGCTTTGCCCGTTTTGTGCGTCTGAAAGGGCTGACCAATAAGCGCGATATCCGCGTCAGCACCGCCAACGGACGGATGGTTCTGACCGTCACCAATGATGATCTGGTCCGCGTCAATATGGGCGAACCCAACTTCGAACCTTCTGCCGTGCCATTTCGCGCTAACAAAGCGGAAAAGACCTATATTATGCGCGCCGCCGAGCAGACAATCTTATGTGGCGTGGTGTCGATGGGAAATCCGCACTGCGTGATTCAGGTCGATGATGTCGATACCGCGGCGGTAGAAACGCTTGGTCCTGTTCTGGAAAGCCACGAGCGTTTTCCGGAGCGCGCCAATATCGGTTTTATGCAAGTGGTTAAGCGCGAGCATATTCGTTTACGCGTTTATGAGCGTGGGGCAGGAGAAACCCAGGCCTGCGGCAGCGGCGCATGTGCGGCGGTGGCGGTAGGGATTCAGCAAGGTTTGCTGGCCGAAGAAGTACGCGTGGAACTCCCCGGCGGTCGTCTTGATATCGCCTGGAAAGGTCCGGGTCACCCGTTATATATGACTGGCCCGGCGGTACATGTCTACGACGGATTTATTCATCTATGAAGCAACCAGGGGAAGAACTGCAGGAAACACTCACGGAGCTTGATGACCGGGCGGTTGTCGATTATCTGATTAAAAATCCTGAGTTTTTTATCCGCAATGCGCGCGCAGTTGAAGCGATACGTGTGCCGCATCCGGTACGCGGCACCGTTTCGTTGGTCGAGTGGCACATGGCCCGCGCGCGTAATCACATTCATGTTCTGGAAGAGAACATGGCGTTGTTGATGGAACAGGCTATTGCCAACGAAGGCCTGTTTTATCGCTTACTCTACTTGCAGCGCAGTCTCACCGCCGCCAGCAGTCTCGATGATATGCTGATGCGCTTTCACCGCTGGGCGCGCGATCTCGGCCTGGCAGGGGCGAGTCTGCGGCTGTTTCCGGATCGCTGGCGCTTAGGTGCGCCGTCGAACCACACTTATCTGGCATTAAGCCGTCAGTCTTTCGAACCGCTGCGTATTCAGCGTCTGGGGCAGGAACAGCACTATCTGGGGCCGCTTAACGGACCGGAGCTTCTGGTGGTGCTACCGGAAGCGAAAGCGGTGGGATCGGTGGCGATGTCGATGCTGGGAAGCGATGCTGATTTGGGTGTTGTGCTGTTTACTAGTCGCGATGCCAGTCACTATCAACAAGGGCAGGGAACGCAGTTACTTCATGAAATTGCGCTGATGTTGCCGGAGCTTCTGGAGCGTTGGATTGAACGCGTATGACCGATTTACACACCGATGTAGAACGCTACCTACGTTATCTGAGCGTGGAGCGTCAGCTTAGCCCGATAACCCTGCTTAACTATCAACGTCAGCTTGAGGCGATCATCAATTTTGCCAGCGAAAACGGCCTGCGAAGCTGGCAGCAATGCGATGCAACGATGGTGCGCAATTTTGCTGTACGCAGTCGCCGTAAAGGGCTGGGAGCTGCAAGTCTGGCGTTACGGCTTTCTGCGCTACGTAGCTTTTTTGACTGGCTGGTCAGCCAGAACGAGCTCAAAGCCAACCCGGCGAAAGGTGTTTCGGCACCGAAAGCGCCGCGTCATCTGCCGAAAAACATCGACGTCGATGATATGAATCGGCTGCTGGATATTGATATCAACGATCCCCTCGCCGTGCGCGATCGGGCAATGCTGGAAGTGATGTACGGCGCGGGTCTGCGTCTTTCCGAACTGGTGGGGCTCGATATCAAACACCTCGACCTGGAGTCTGGTGAAGTGTGGGTGATGGGAAAAGGCAGCAAAGAGCGCCGCCTGCCGATTGGTCGCAACGCTGTGGCGTGGATTGAGCACTGGCTTGATTTGCGCGACCTGTTTGGTAGCGAAGACGACGCGCTTTTTCTGTCGAAACTGGGCAAGCGTATCTCCGCGCGTAATGTGCAGAAACGCTTTGCCGAATGGGGCATCAAACAAGGGCTGAATAATCACGTTCACCCGCATAAATTACGTCACTCGTTCGCTACGCATATGCTGGAGTCGAGCGGCGATCTTCGTGGTGTGCAGGAGCTGCTGGGTCATGCCAACCTCTCCACCACGCAAATCTATACTCATCTTGATTTTCAACACCTTGCCTCGGTGTACGATGCGGCGCATCCACGCGCCAAACGGGGGAAATAATGCGTTTTTACCGGCCTTTGGGGCGCATCTCGGCGCTCACCTTTGACCTGGATGATACCCTTTACGATAACCGTCCGGTGATTTTGCGCACCGAGCGAGAGGCGCTTACCTTTGTGCAAAATTACCATCCGGCGCTGCGCAGCTTCCAGAATGAAGATCTGCAACGCCTGCGCCAGGCGGTACGGGAAGCGGAACCCGAGATTTATCACGACGTGACGCGCTGGCGTTTTCGTTCGATTGAACAAGCGATGCTCGACGCCGGGCTGAGTGCCGAAGAAGCCAGTGCAGGCGCACACGCAGCAATGATCAACTTTGCCAAATGGCGCAGCCGAATCGATGTCCCGCAGCAAACCCACGACACCTTAAAACAGCTGGCGAAGAAATGGCCGCTGGTGGCGATCACCAACGGTAACGCCCAGCCGGAGCTGTTTGGTTTAGGGGATTATTTTGAGTTTGTGTTGCGCGCTGGCCCGCACGGGCGCTCAAAACCGTTCAGCGATATGTACTTCCTGGCGGCGGAAAAACTCAACGTGCCGATCGGCGAGATCTTACATGTCGGGGACGATCTCACCACTGACGTGGGTGGGGCAATTCGCAGCGGAATGCAGGCCTGTTGGATCAGACCGGAAAATGGCGATCTGATGCAAACCTGGGACAGCCGTTTACTCCCGCATCTGGAAATTTCCCGGTTGGCATCTCTGACCTCGCTGATATAATCAGCAAATCTGTATATATACCCAGCTTTTTGGCGGAGGGCGTTGCGCTTCTCCGCCCAACCTATTTTTACGCGGCGGTGCCAATGGACGTTTCTTACCTGCTCGACAGCCTTAATGACAAACAGCGCGAAGCGGTGGCCGCGCCACGCAGCAACCTTCTGGTGCTGGCGGGCGCGGGCAGTGGTAAGACGCGCGTACTGGTGCATCGTATCGCCTGGCTGATGAGCGTGGAAAACTGCTCGCCATATTCGATTATGGCGGTAACGTTTACCAACAAAGCGGCGGCGGAGATGCGTCATCGTATCGGGCAGCTGATGGGCACCAGCCAGGGCGGCATGTGGGTCGGCACCTTCCACGGGCTGGCGCACCGTCTGCTGCGTGCGCACCATATGGACGCCAATCTGCCGCAGGATTTTCAGATCCTCGACAGCGAGGACCAGCTACGCCTGCTCAAACGCCTAATCAAGGCGATGAACCTCGACGAGAAGCAGTGGCCGCCGCGCCAGGCAATGTGGTACATCAACAGCCAGAAAGATGAAGGCCTGCGTCCGCATCATATTCAAAGCTACGGTAATCCGGTGGAGCAGACCTGGCAGAAGGTGTATCAGGCGTATCAGGAAGCGTGCGATCGTGCGGGCCTGGTGGACTTCGCCGAGCTGCTGCTACGTGCTCACGAGTTGTGGCTTAACAAGCCGCATATCCTTCAGCACTATCGCGAACGGTTTACCAATATCCTGGTGGACGAATTCCAGGATACCAACAACATTCAGTATGCGTGGATCCGCCTGCTGGCGGGCGATACCGGCAAAGTGATGATCGTTGGCGATGACGATCAGTCAATCTACGGCTGGCGTGGAGCGCAGGTGGAGAATATTCAGCGTTTCCTCAATGATTTCCCCGGTGCTGAAACTATCCGTCTGGAGCAGAACTACCGCTCTACCAGCAATATTCTGAGCGCCGCGAACGCCCTGATTGAAAACAACAACGGGCGTTTGGGTAAAAAACTGTGGACCGATGGCGCGGATGGTGAGCCTATTTCCCTCTATTGCGCTTTTAACGAACTCGATGAAGCGCGTTTTGTGGTTAACCGTATCAAAACCTGGCAGGACAACGGCGGGGCGCTTGCCGAGTGCGCCATTCTCTACCGCAGCAACGCCCAGTCGCGTGTGCTGGAAGAAGCACTGTTACAGGCAAGTATGCCGTACCGTATTTACGGCGGGATGCGATTCTTCGAACGCCAGGAAATCAAAGATGCGCTCTCGTATCTGCGCCTGATTGCCAACCGTAATGACGACGCGGCCTTTGAGCGCGTGGTGAATACACCAACGCGGGGTATTGGTGACCGGACGCTGGACGTGGTACGTCAGACATCGCGCGATCGCCAGTTAACACTCTGGCAGGCATGTCGTGAACTGTTGCAGGAAAAAGCCCTCGCCGGACGTGCTGCCAGTGCCTTACAGCGGTTTATGGAACTGATCGACGCCTTAGCGCAGGAAACTGCCGATATGCCGCTGCATGTACAGACTGACCGGGTAATTAAAGACTCCGGCCTGCGCACAATGTACGAGCAGGAGAAAGGCGAAAAAGGCCAGACGCGTATCGAAAACTTAGAGGAACTGGTGACGGCGACGCGCCAGTTCAGCTACAACGAAGAAGACGAAGATTTAATGCCGCTGCAGGCGTTCCTCTCCCATGCGGCACTGGAAGCAGGTGAAGGGCAGGCGGATACCTGGCAGGACGCGGTGCAGTTGATGACGCTACACTCGGCGAAAGGGCTGGAGTTCCCGCAGGTGTTTATCGTCGGTATGGAAGAGGGTATGTTCCCAAGTCAGATGTCGCTGGATGAAGGCGGACGTCTGGAAGAAGAACGCCGTCTGGCCTACGTTGGCGTAACCCGCGCGATGCAGAAACTGACGCTGACCTACGCGGAAACCCGCCGTCTGTATGGCAAAGAGGTTTACCATCGCCCGTCGCGCTTTATCGGCGAGCTGCCGGAAGAGTGTGTGGAAGAGGTGCGCCTGCGCGCCACGGTAAGCCGCCCGGTCAGCCATCAACGGATGGGTACGCCGATGGTCGAGAACGACAGCGGCTACAAGCTCGGCCAGCGCGTACGCCACGCTAAGTTTGGTGAAGGCACCATCGTCAATATGGAAGGCAGCGGTGAGCATAGCCGTTTGCAGGTGGCATTCCAGGGCCAGGGTATTAAATGGCTGGTGGCGGCTTACGCCCGGTTGGAGACGGTGTAATTTACAACTCCGTTGCCGGATGCGGTGCGCCACACCGCATCCGGCATCAGCACCTTACTTAGCGCACTTCTTCACATCAATATTCCAGTCAGCACCAGACGCAACCTGATGTTTCTGCGAAAAATTATCCATATTCAGCGCCACGGAAACATTCAATAAGCTGTTCAGATACACCATCGGCTGGCCTTCCGGCACATCGCCGAAGCTTGCGACATACGGCATTTTCCCTGCGTATTTTTGCTGGGAACCTTCGGAAATGGTCACACACAACGTGTCGTTGAGTTTGATTCCTGCCTGATTCAGCAACTCGTCGCTGATATTGCTCCAGACGTTGCCGTACTGAATATCGAGAATCGGGATATTGCCCTTCACTTCACCTTTTGTTGCTTTTGCTTTCTGATAAGAAAGTTCGACAACTTTTGCAGGAAGCTCTGGCCCCACCTGTTCGAACGTGATCGCTCCGGAAGCCAGACGCGCACCGGTGTAGGCATATACATCGCGACCATGGAAGGTATATGACTTTTCAGAACCTTTCAGGCGGTTAGCTTTTTCGTCGATTTCCCGGACGCTATCAATACCCAGAGTTTGTGCCACCAAAGTGAGCGTACCGTTATCTGGTGAAACGAAGTATTGACCGTTTTTGGTTTTCAGCACTACCGATTTACGGTCAGTGCCTACGCCCGGATCGACCACGCTAACAAACACCGAACCTTGCGGCCAGTAACTGGCAGTCTGATACAGGCGATAAGCGCCTTCCCAGATGTTATACGGTGGAATTTCGTGTGTTAAATCAAAGATTTTAAGATTATGGTCAACGCCGAATGCGACCCCTTTCATCGCCGAGACGGCACCATCTTTCAGGCTAAAATCAGTTTGTAAAATCAAAGCGTTATCCGCATAGGCGGATGATGATCCCAGACACGTTAATAAAAATAACGTTGCGAGCGTTTTTTTCATTTTTGTTTCCCTTCATTTATCTGATGATTTTCCAGCTGTGTAGCCAGTCCCAGTTTGTCTGGCCTCCTCGAGTGTATAATGCTTAACCTTTCCACTCGACGGAAATCATGGTGACAAAAGGATAGCGTTGCCACGGGATTGCCCCGCCTTTCATATAAATATGTGAAATTGTGCCATCAAGATAAAGCAACTGCTCAACGTTCAGTTTCGCTTTGGCATAACAGGCAAAATCATAAAAATTTGTCGCCTGCTGGCTCAACAAAAACACGGCGTTCCCTTGTTTATTAATCCCAACACCGTTACGAATTTTACGTGAGGCGACGTTGGGATGAATACGCGGATTAATTACGCCGTTTTCTAATAACATTGGCCCTGACTGCACCGCAAACTGAATCTCTTTACTGGTTTTAAAGGCATCCAGACGAACGATGCCGACTTTATCTCCCGCGACATAAAACACGCCGCCAGGACGAATAAAGAAATTCCCTTCACCTGAAGCGAGATTTAACGCCACCTCCTGCTGACCGTTTTCGATGTACAAACCGAGCGGCGCATAGCTTTCATCATAGATGCCGCCGTTCATTGCCATCTGCACCTGACCCTGACTATTAATATCCGCCAGCAGAGCATGTAACGTTCCCCACGCTTCGCCATTGGCTTTTTGCCAGTACATTTTCACCCGCTCTGTTTGAGGATTAACGGTATACGCCTGTACGGTCAGCGCCGGATCTGAGAGTGCGCAATCATCAGCGGCAACAGCAAATAAGGGAAGTAAGGTGAGGGTGAGAAAAATCCGTTTGAGATTCAAGGTGATCATTCCTTTACCAATGAGTAGCCGATGCGCCATTATAGGTCCTGGATGTGGGATTTTTTTATCCTGTTAGCGACCTTGACGAGTACCAAAAAGCGCGAAGTTCAACTATTGTTCTGTGGTGTTCTGTTGCGTGTTGACGGCAAAATTTTGCTGGCGTAACATGCGCGCACGATCACTCTAAGAGGACATTCGCCTTGGACACACCCAGTAGATACTGGCTCACTATCCTGTCATCCAGGATCAACTCCTAAGGCTATCCCTTTTTGCTGATAGCCTTAGCGGTTGTCAGCGACCTCAATTTTTCCCGTCGCGCTGAGTCAGGCTGTTTAATGGTCTGAAACCCAATTTGTTTCTGTGTGCCCACCGAACTGTCCGATATTTTAAGCATTGGGAGTCCCGGTCATGCTGAGCGCATTTCAACTGGAAAATAACCGACTGACCCGGCTGGAAGTCGAAGAGTCACAACCCCTTGTAAATGCAGTATGGATTGATCTTGTCGAACCGGACGACGACGAGCGACTGCGCGTACAATCTGAACTTGGCCAGAGCCTGGCAACCCGCCCGGAACTGGAAGACATCGAAGCATCGGCACGTTTCTTTGAAGACGATGACGGCCTGCATATTCACTCCTTCTTCTTCTTTGAAGATGCGGAAGATCACGCCGGTAACTCCACTGTGGCATTTACCATCCGTGATGGTCGTCTGTTTACTCTGCGTGAGCGTGAACTGCCTGCATTCCGTCTGTATCGTATGCGTGCCCGTAGCCAGTCGATGGTAGACGGTAATGCCTACGAGCTGCTGCTGGATCTGTTCGAAACCAAAATCGAACAGTTGGCAGATGAAATTGAAAATATCTACAGCGACCTGGAGCAGTTGAGCCGGGTAATTATGGAAGGGCATCAGGGCGATGAGTACGACGAGGCGCTCTCCACGCTGGCGGAACTGGAAGATATCGGCTGGAAAGTTCGCCTGTGTCTGATGGATACCCAGCGTGCGCTCAACTTCCTGGTACGCAAGGCGCGTTTACCGGGTGGTCAACTGGAGCAGGCGCGTGAAATCCTGCGAGATATCGAATCCCTGCTGCCGCATAACGAATCCCTGTTCCAGAAGGTGAACTTCCTGATGCAGGCGGCGATGGGCTTTATCAACATCGAGCAGAACCGCATCATCAAAATCTTCTCGGTGGTATCCGTGGTGTTCCTGCCACCGACGCTGGTGGCTTCCAGCTATGGCATGAACTTTGAGTTTATGCCGGAACTGAAGTGGAGTTTCGGCTACCCTGGCGCGATTATCTTTATGATCCTCGCGGGCCTGGCACCGTATCTGTACTTTAAACGGAAGAACTGGTTGTAATATAAATGCCGGGTAAAGATTGTTCTTTATCCGGCTTATTGCTGAAAATTGTCTTTTTCAAAGTCATGCGGGTTGAACACTCGCTCTATCTTATTTTCCTGGGTTAGTTGATACTCATTGTTATCAGCAATAAAAAAATGAGTATTACGGTAAGGATATTCATTAATAACCATTAAATAGTTTTTTACGATGCAATTATCATTGCTCTTAATCGTCGGGAAACAGTAGAGATCTTCATACGGCCCTTCGATATATTTTTTATAGTCAGTGAAGCCATTACCGATATCAATAACATACCAGGTATGCCAACTACCTTCTGGTAGGGGATTTTGACTTTTAATTTCATCCTGATGCTTCAGATACCAATTTATTTTATCGCTATCAGTCCATGGCAGATGATCAACGACCAGAAAGACTGAATTGCCAGCATCAGAGTATGTATACAAAATCTGTACAGGACGCAATGTCCATAAATTATAGATGCAGCATAGAAGAAATAAACATAATATAATTTTCTGGAGTTTGCTTTTCATAGATAATTTTCGATTCTTTCGATAGTGTTAAAATTGGTGAAAAAAGGTTTGAAAGCAAAGTCTTTATGCCGTTGTAAAAAGAACCATATGCGAAAAAATCTATACTTGTTGTAAATCTTGTTTTTTATATCAGTCACATCCAAACCAAAGTGGTCTTGTGCTATGAAATGAATGGTAGCGCTCCAGCCCATAGGATATTTTTGAAAATTTAAAAGAGATATTTTTTGAGCTGAGATATCATGAATGCTGATTCCCAGGCCATTAAAATTATCTTTAAAATCATTGAATTTATTTAGTCTTGATGAAAGTAATTCGGTCTTAATCTTTTGTAGGAGAAGAGGCCGGTATCCTATCGTAGGTGTTGAAGAAATATCATTTTCGATACATTCTTTGATTACACGTATTGGGCTATTATAATCATATTTGTTTATTCGTTCATGAAAAGATAAGTTCAATTCCTGGCTATGGAAACTGTTGCCATTTCCATATCTAAAATGATCAATCAGATCCTGGATGAGTGTTTTGTATTGTCCAAAAAAGGAAAACATTTTTGCCAGATCTTTCATTTCTGCAAATAAAATATCAATACATTCACTTTGTGATATTTTTGTTCCAGAAGTTGGAACACTAAAAGCACCATAAGTAGAATTCGGCCCAGGAAAATGGTATTTAATGAGGCGGTAAGGATCAACTTTTGCAGAGATGTCGCTTAAGCCGAGTGAGAGAAAATCTTGTTCTTCCATATCCCCATATTGCATATCATCAGCAGAAAAATCATCGAATAAAGTAATAGTTTCGAAAAGTGTACAGGGCATATTAATTGATGAGCCTAATATGTTGTTCATTTATATTCTCCTTTCTTATAATTAAGGGTAATGTTAATTTGATAAGAAATAATAGGCTAAAAAATTTTTAAAAAAGAAATGCACTTCACATTTTTCATTACATTCTGAAGAGAACTTGGTTAATGATTGGTCTTGCTCATCGCTAATAACATAATGCTGAATTTACCAAAAATGAAATTTATTAAAGCAAATGAAAATATACAACGACGTCTGGAAATTCTGCCTTTCCTTATGTGAGTCTCCTGTCAGCATGGCAATATGCCCACTCTCATGCAAGAGTCGGCATATTTTTTCAGAATATATTTATTTTTTATTTGGACGTTCTACGCTCGTATAAATCGCATCCATCACAAAAATTGCCAGCGCCACCCAAATAAAGGCGAAGGTCACCATTTTATCGGTACCCGGTTTTTCACCATAAAACGTCACAGCCAGCAGGAACATCAGCGTCGGGCCAATGTACTGGAAAAAGCCTAACGTTGAGAGACGCAAGCGCGTGGCAGCGGCAGTAAAACACAACAGCGGTACGGTAGTGACAATACCGGCGGCGATCAGCAGTAAATTCAGCGACATCGGGTTTTGCCCCATATGGCTGGTTGAGCTGTCGGCAATAGCAAACAGGTAAATCGCCGCCACGGGCAGCAGCCACATGGTTTCGATTAACATGCCGGTTTGCGCTTCAACGGCAATCTTCTTGCGTACCAGGCCGTAGAAGGCAAAACTAAACGCCAGCCCCAGCGCGATGATCGGCAGTGAACCAAAAGTCCACAACTGAACCAACACGCCACATATCGCCAGAATCACCGCCAGCCATTGCATCCGGCGGAATCGCTCGCCGAGGAAAATCATCCCTAGCACAATGTTCACCAGCGGGTTAATAAAGTAACCAAGGCTCGCTTCCAGCATATGGTGATTGTTCACCGCCCAGATAAACAGTAGCCAGTTGCCACCAATCAGCACGGCAGAGACTGCCAGCATAAAAATTTTCTGTGGCGTCTGAATCAGCGTTTTTAAATAGGACCACTGGCGGCAGATGCTCATCAGCACCACCATAAAGAAAAACGACCAGATCACGCGATGCGTCAGGATCTCATCGGCGGGCACGTAGTAAATTAGCTTGAAGTACGCTGGCGCAATACCCCAAATAAAATAAGCGGCAAGAGCGAGTAATACGCCCTGCCGCGTTTGTTTTGCATCCATCGGGAATACTCATTTTTAATTGGTAACAGCAGTTTACCTGCTTTTACGTTATCAACCTACCATATAGGTGGCTGTAGCACTGGCAATATAAAGCTGTTCTTCATTGTGTAATTCAACGCGGGCGACGGCGACTTTATTGCCTGCACGTAACAGGCTACTGGTAGCAGTAAAACGCTCGCCTCTGCCTGGGCGCAGATAATCGACGCGAAGATCAATGGTCCCCATCCGCGATAGCCGCTGGCGTAGTTCATCTTCACTGATGGTTTCGTGGCGGGTTAAGGTACTTCCCACGCACACCAGACCTGCGGCGACATCCAGCGCCGACGCAATGACCCCGCCGTGCAAAATGCTTTGCGCCCAGTTACCCACCATCATTGGCTGATTTTTAAAGGCCAGCTGTGCGAACTCTTTTTCGTAACGCTCCAGTTCCATCCCCAATGCGCGGTTAAATGGCATGTGATAAACAAACATCTCACCCACTAATTTCAGGGCTTGTTCAGCGGTCAGTACGGCAGACATATCATCCTTACACTTCATTAGTTAATGAAATGTTGATTTTATGCTTCTTTGTTGTTGGTTTCTACTTTAGGAAGGGATAACTAACGGCTATGGAGTTAAGTATGTAAAATAGCCCGCAGAAAAATATTCACCTTATCAATAATTCGTTACGGAGAACACGAGCGATGCGGACTCTGCAGGGCTGGTTGTTGCCGGTGTTTATGTTGCCTATGGCAGTATATGCACAAGAGGCAACGGTGAAAGAGGTGCATGACGCGCCAGCGGTGCGTGGCAGTATTATCGCCAATATGCTGCAGGAGCATGACAATCCGTTCACCCTTTATCCTTATGACACCAACTACATCATCTATACCCAAACCAGCGATCTGAATAAAGAAGCGATTGCCAGTTACGACTGGGCGGAAAATGCGCGTAAGGATGAAGTAAAGTTTCAGTTGAGCCTGGCGTTTCCGCTGTGGCGTGGGATTTTAGGCCCGAACTCGGTGTTGGGTGCGTCTTATACGCAAAAATCCTGGTGGCAACTGTCCAATAGCGAAGAGTCTTCACCGTTTCGTGAAACTAACTACGAACCGCAATTGTTCCTCGGTTTTGCCACGGATTACAACTTTGCTGGCTGGACGCTGCGCGATGTGGAAATGGGCTACAACCACGACTCAAACGGGCGTTCAGACCCGACTTCCCGCAGCTGGAACCGCCTTTATACCCGCCTGATGGCAGAAAACGGTAACTGGCTGGTAGAGGTGAAGCCGTGGTATGTGGTGGGGAATACGGACGATAACCCGGACATCACCAAATATATGGGCTATTACCAGCTTAAAATCGGCTATCACCTCGGTGATGCGGTACTGAGCGCGAAAGGGCAGTACAACTGGAACACCGGTTACGGTGGTGCGGAGTTAGGCTTAAGTTACCCGATCACCAAACATGTGCGCCTTTATACTCAGGTTTACAGTGGTTACGGCGAATCGCTCATCGACTATAACTTCAACCAGACCCGCGTTGGTGTGGGAGTTATGCTAAACGACCTGTTTTGATGAATGGTTGTCAAATCTGGAATCCAGCATCCAACATTATCCAGCCAGACGCTAAAAGCATTGCAGTTTCTCGCGCAGGCGCTGAAAATAGCGCCTGTTTTTATTTCAGGCAATCGGGGTGAATGTGGCGCAGGCGGAAGTGTTGAATCTGGAGTCCGGAGCTAAACAGGTTTTACAAGAAACCTTTGGCTACCAACAGTTTCGCCCCGGCCAGGAAGAGATTATCGACACTGTGCTTTCCGGTCGCGATTGCCTGGTCGTCATGCCCACTGGTGGCGGAAAATCCCTTTGCTATCAAATTCCTGCTTTATTGCTAAACGGCCTTACCGTGGTTGTTTCACCGCTGATTTCGTTGATGAAAGATCAGGTGGATCAACTGCAAGCCAACGGCGTGGCGGCGGCGTGCCTTAACTCGACGCAAACCCGCGAACAGCAACTTGAAGTGATGACAGGCTGCCGCACCGGGCAAATTCGTCTGCTTTATATCGCCCCGGAACGCCTGATGCTGGATAACTTTCTTGAGCATCTGGCGCACTGGAATCCGGTGTTATTAGCCGTTGATGAAGCGCACTGTATCTCCCAATGGGGCCACGATTTCCGCCCGGAATATGCCGCGCTCGGTCAGTTGCGCCAGCGGTTCCCGACGCTGCCGTTTATGGCGCTGACCGCCACAGCCGACGACACCACGCGGCAGGATATCGTGCGCCTGCTGGGGCTGAACGATCCGCTGATTCAAATCAGCAGTTTTGACCGTCCGAATATTCGCTACATGCTGATGGAGAAATTCAAACCGCTCGATCAGTTGATGCGCTACGTGCAGGAACAACGCGGTAAGTCGGGGATTATTTACTGCAACAGCCGGGCGAAAGTAGAAGACACCGCTGCGCGCCTGCAAAGCAAGGGAATTAGCGCGGCGGCCTATCATGCCGGGCTGGAAAATAATATTCGCGCCGACGTGCAGGAGAAATTCCAGCGCGATGACCTGCAAATTGTGGTGGCGACGGTGGCGTTCGGCATGGGCATCAACAAGCCTAACGTTCGCTTCGTGGTGCATTTTGATATTCCGCGCAATATCGAATCCTATTATCAGGAAACCGGTCGCGCCGGGCGTGATGGCCTGCCCGCGGAAGCGATGCTGTTTTACGATCCGGCCGATATGGCGTGGCTACGCCGTTGTCTGGAAGAGAAGCCGCAGGGGCAATTGCAGGATATCGAGCGCCATAAACTCAATGCGATGGGCGCGTTTGCCGAAGCGCAAACTTGCCGTCGTCTGGTATTGCTGAACTATTTTGGCGAAGGGCGGCAGGAGCCGTGCGGGAACTGCGATATCTGCCTCGATCCGCCGAAACAATACGATGGTTCAACCGATGCTCAGATTGCCCTTTCCACCATTGGTCGGGTGAATCAGCGGTTTGGGATGGGTTATGTGGTGGAAGTGATTCGTGGCGCTAATAACCAGCGTATCCGCGACTATGGTCATGACAAACTGAAAGTCTATGGCATGGGCCGTGATAAAAGCCATGAACATTGGGTGAGCGTGATCCGCCAGCTGATTCACCTCGGCCTGGTGACGCAAAATATTGCCCAGCATTCTGCCCTACAACTGACAGAGGCTGCGCGTCCGGTGCTGCGCGGCGAATCCTCTTTGCAACTTGCCGTGCCACGTATCGTGGCGCTCAAACCGAAAGCGATGCAGAAATCCTTCGGCGGCAACTACGATCGCAAACTGTTCGCCAAATTACGCAAACTGCGTAAATCGATTGCCGATGAAAGCAATGTCCCGCCGTACGTGGTGTTTAACGACGCAACCTTGATTGAGATGGCTGAACAGATGCCGATCACCGCCAGCGAAATGCTCAGCGTTAACGGCGTTGGGATGCGCAAGCTGGAACGCTTTGGCAAACCGTTTATGGCGCTGATTCGTGCGCATGTCGATGGTGACGACGAAGAGTAGTCAGCAGCATAAAAAAGTGCCAGGATGAAGACTCCGTAAACGTTTCCCCCGCGAGTCTAATGTATGTTGATGTTATTCCTCACCGTCGCCATGGTGCACATTGTGGCGCTTATGAGCCCCGGTCCCGATTTCTTTTTTGTCTCTCAGACCGCTGTTAGTCGTTCCCGTAAAGAAGCGATGATGGGCGTGCTGGGCATTACCTGCGGCGTAATGGTTTGGGCTGGGATTGCGTTGCTTGGCCTACATTTGATTATCGAAAAAATGGCCTGGCTGCATACGCTGATTATGGTGGGCGGTGGCCTGTATCTCTGCTGGATGGGTTATCAGATGCTGCGTAGCGCACTGAAAAAAGAGGTCGTTTCTGCGCCTGCGCCACAGGTAGAACTGGCAAAAAGCGGACGCAGTTTCCTGAAAGGCTTACTGACCAATCTCGCCAATCCGAAAGCGATTATCTACTTTGGTTCGGTATTCTCGCTGTTTGTCGGCGATAACGTCGGCACCACTGAGCGCTGGGGCATTTTCGCGTTGATTATTATCGAAACACTGGCGTGGTTTACCGTCGTTGCCAGCCTGTTTGCCCTGCCGCAAATGCGCCGTGGTTATCAACGTCTGGCGAAGTGGATTGATGGTTTTGCCGGGGCGTTATTTGCCGGATTTGGCATTCATTTGATTATTTCGCGTTGATGCCAGACGCGTCATCAGAGTAAGTCGGATAAGGCGTTTACGCCGCATCCGACATTATTTTTCACGCATGCCTCGCCGATGCTAACAGCGCTCCCACCAGCATAAACAACGAGCCGAAAATCTTATTCAGCGCCTTCATCTGCTTTGGTCCTTTAATCCATAGAGCAATCCGTTGAGCAAGGGTGGCGTAACCGATCATCACAATAATATCGACCACAATAGTGGTGACGCCGAGCACGATATACTGCATCAGTTGTGGCTGCTGCGGCATGATGAATTGCGGAAATAGCGCCGCCAGAAACACAATACTTTTGGGATTGGTAAGATTCACAAAAACTGCGCGCTGGAACAAATGTCGGCGCGATTGAGTAGAGGCTAGCGATTTAAGGTCAATTGCACCAGCGGCGCGCCATTGCTGTATTCCCAGCCAAATCAAGTAAGCTGCGCCTGCCCACTTCAACACTTCAAACGCAATCACTGAGCGGGAAAATAGCGTCCCCAAACCCACGCCAACCAGCACAATATGAATCGCCAGTCCGGTCTGAAGCCCAGCAATAGACGCCACCGCACCGCGATAACCGTGGTTGAGCGAGGTGGTCATGGTGTTGATTGCGCCAGAGCCTGGCGACAGGCTTAAAATGATCGATGTCAGCAGGTAGGCAAACCACCATTCTAAGGTCATGATGAACTCCCGGTGTGTCTATTTTTGTGCCACAATACGCTACTGTCGCAGCGTTGTGTCAGGCACGCTTAAAAAAACGATTTTACGTGGTTTAAGAGGCAGATTACCCGATGTTTCAGCAGCAAAAAGACTGGGAAACAAGAGAAAACGCGTTTGCTGCTTTTACCATGGGACCGCTGACTGATTTCTGGCGTCAGCGTGATGAAGCAGAATTTACTGGTGTGGATGACATTCCGGTGCGCTTTGTCCGTTTTAGCGCAAAGCACCATGACCGGGTGGTAGTCATCTGCCCGGGGCGTATTGAGAGCTACGTAAAATATGCGGAACTGGCCTACGATTTGTTCCATTTGGAGTTTGATGTCTTAATCATCGACCATCGCGGGCAGGGACGTTCCGGTCGCCTGTTAGCCGATCCGCATCTCGGGCATGTTAATCGCTTTAATGATTATGTTGATGATCTGGCGGCATTCTGGCAACAGGAGGTCCAGCCCGGTCCGTGGCGTAAACGCTATATACTGGCACATTCGATGGGCGGTGCGATCTCCACATTATTTCTGCAACGCCATCCAGGTGTATGTGACGCCATTGCGCTAACTGCGCCAATGTTTGGGATCGTGATTCGTATGCCGTCATTTATGGCACGGCAAATCCTCAACTGGGCCGAAGCGCATCCACGTTTCCGTGATGGCTATGCAATAGGCACTGGGCGCTGGCGCGCGTTGCCGTTTGCTATCAACGTACTGACCCACAGCAGACAGCGATATCGACGTAACTTACGCTTTTATGCTGATGACCCAACGATTCGCGTCGGTGGGCCGACCTACCATTGGGTACGCGAAAGTATTCTGGCTGGCGAACAGGTGTTAGCCGGTGCGGGTGATGACACCACACCAACGCTTCTCTTACAAGCTGAAGAGGAACGCGTGGTGGATAACCGCATGCATGACCGTTTTTGTGAACTCCGCACCGCTGCGGGCCATCCTGTCGAAGGAGGACGGCCGTTGGTAATTAAAGGTGCGTACCATGAGATCCTTTTTGAAAAGGACGCAATGCGCTCAGTCGCGCTCCACGCCATCGTTGATTTTTTCAACAGGCATAACTCACCCAGCGGAAACCGCTCTACAGAGGTTTAAATTTCTTATGTACCAGGTTGTTGCGTCTGATTTAGATGGCACGTTACTTTCTCCCGACCATACGTTATCCCCTTACGCCAAAGAAACTCTGAAGCTGCTCACCGCGCGCGGCATCAACTTTGTGTTTGCGACCGGTCGTCACCACGTTGATGTGGGGCAAATTCGCGATAATCTGGAGATTAAGTCTTACATGATTACCTCCAATGGCGCGCGCGTTCATGATCTGGATGGCAATCTGATTTTTGCTCATAACCTGGATCGCGACATTGCCAGCGATCTGTTTGGCGTAGTCAACGACAATCCGGACATCATTACTAACGTTTATCGCGACGACGAATGGTTTATGAATCGCCATCGCCCGGAAGAGATGCGCTTTTTTAAAGAAGCGGTGTTCAAATATGCGCTGTATGAGCCGGGATTACTGGAGCCGGAAGGCGTCAGCAAAGTGTTCTTCACCTGCGATTCCCATGAACAACTTCTGCCGCTGGAGCAGGCGATCAACGCTCGCTGGGGCGATCGCGTCAACGTTAGTTTCTCTACCTTAACCTGTCTGGAAGTGATGGCGGGCGGCGTGTCGAAAGGCCATGCACTGGAAGCGGTGGCGAAGAAACTGGGCTACAGCCTGAAGGATTGTATTGCATTTGGTGACGGGATGAACGACGCCGAAATGCTGTCGATGGCGGGGAAAGGCTGCATTATGGGCAGTGCGCATCAGCGTCTGAAAGATCTGCATCCGGAGCTGGAAGTGATTGGTACTAATGCCGAAGACGCGGTGCCGCATTATCTGCGTAAACTCTATTTATCGTAATCGTTCTTTATTTGGTCAGTTGTCAACCTGATATTTCGCTACAATGGATACTCGTTAATCAAAGAGTTTTCCATTGTGGCGCTACTTATCATCACCACGATTCTGTGGGCCTTCTCCTTTAGCTTTTATGGCGAGTACCTTGCGGGGCACGTCGATAGCTATTTTGCGGTGCTGGTGCGCGTTGGCCTGGCGGCACTCGTTTTTCTGCCGTTTCTGCGTACCCGTGGCAATAGCCTGAAAACGGTCGGCCTGTATATGCTGGTGGGCGCGATGCAGCTCGGCGTGATGTATATGCTGAGTTTTCGCGCCTATCTCTACCTGACGGTCTCCGAGCTGCTGCTGTTCACCGTACTGACGCCGCTCTACATCACGTTGATTTATGACATCATGAGTCAGCGCCGTCTGCGCTGGGGCTATGCTTTTAGCGCCTTGTTGGCGGTGATTGGTGCCGGGATTATTCGCTATGATCAGGTCACCGACCACTTCTGGACTGGCCTGCTGCTGGTGCAGCTCTCCAATATCACTTTTGCCATCGGCATGGTGGGTTACAAACGTCTGATGGAAACTCGCCCGATGCCGCAGCATAACGCCTTTGCGTGGTTCTATCTTGGCGCGTTCCTGGTGGCGGTGATTGCATGGTTCTTGCTGGGAAATGCGCAGAAAATGCCACAAACCACGCTGCAATGGGGCATTCTGGTGTTTCTTGGCGTGGTGGCTTCCGGGATTGGCTACTTTATGTGGAACTACGGCGCAACCCAAGTAGACGCCGGAACGCTGGGCATTATGAATAATATGCACGTTCCGGCAGGGCTGCTGGTAAACCTGGCTATCTGGCACCAACAGCCGCACTGGCCAACGTTTATTACAGGCGCGCTGGTGATCCTGGCCTCACTGTGGGTGCATCGTAAGTGGGTCGCTCCGCGCTCTTCACAAACGGCAGATGATCGCAGGCGTGATTGCGCGCTGAGCGAATAAACGCTTCTGTAATCGGCTGACGCTGCTCGCCATCACGCACGGCGGCGTACAGTCGGCTCCACAAGCCTTCGCCCAGGGTTTTGGTCACCACCAGACCCTGGCGTTCAAAACTCTCCACCACCCAATGCGGTAGTGCGGCAATACCCATCCGTGCGGCAACCATCTGAATCAACAATAAGGTGTTATCGACGCTTTTCAGTGACGGGCTGATGCCTGCTGGCTGAAGAAAATGCCGCCAGACATCCAGTCGACTACGCTGCACCGGATAAATCAACAGCGTCTCGCTGGCGAGATCTTCCGGTGTAATACGCGTTTTCGCCGCCAGTGGATGGTCAGGTGCCAATACCAGACGCACTTCATAGTCGAACATCGGCGAATAATGCAGGCCACTGCGCGGCAGAATATCGGACGTCATCACCAGATCCAGCTCGCCCTGTTGCAACGCAGGCTGCGGGTCAAACGTCACGCCCGATTTAAAGTCCATCTCGACCTGCGGCCAGTTCTTATGGAAATTTTCTAACGCGGGTGTCAGCCACTGAATACAGCTATGGCACTCAATGGCAATGCGCAGACGCGTCTGCTGCGGTTCATTGCAGGCTTGCAGTGCCTGGCTGATTTGCGGCAGCACCTGATTTGCCAGTTGCAACAGGATTTCTCCCTGCGGTGTAAAGCGAAGCGGCTGGCTTTTACGCACAAATAGCCGGAAGCCAAGGCGTTGTTCCAGATCGCTAAACTGGTGAGACAGGGCGGATTGCGTCTGATGCAACGTCGCCGCAGCGGCTGCGAGCGAGCCGCAGTTCCGCAACGCTTGTAGCGTTTTCAGGTGTTTTACTTCGATCATGAAAGTCCTTCACTTCGGCATGAATAATTTGCGCTTGAGGAATATACAGTAACCGCCAATTATGGATGTGTAAACATCTGGACGGCTAAATACTAAAAATTCCATAAGGGGCATATAATGACAATTCTTAATCACACCCTCGGTTTCCCTCGCGTTGGCCTGCGTCGCGAGCTGAAAAAAGCGCAAGAAAGTTATTGGGCGGGGAACTCCACGCGTGAAGAACTGCTGGCGGTTGGGCGTGAATTACGTGCCCGTCACTGGGATCAACAAAAGCAGGCGGGTATCGACCTGCTGCCGGTGGGCGATTTTGCCTGGTACGATCATGTACTGACCACCAGTCTGCTGCTGGGTAATGTTCCGCCACGTCATCAGAACAAAGATGGTTCGGTAGATATCGACACCCTGTTCCGTATTGGTCGTGGACGTGCGCCGACTGGTGAACCTGCGGCGGCAGCGGAAATGACCAAATGGTTTAACACCAACTATCACTACATGGTGCCGGAGTTCGTTAAAGGCCAACAGTTCAAACTGACCTGGACGCAGCTGCTGGAGGAAGTGGACGAGGCGCTGGCGCTGGGCCACAAGGTGAAACCTGTGCTGCTGGGGCCGGTTACCTACCTGTGGCTGGGTAAAGTGAAAGGTGAACAGTTTGATCGCCTGAGCCTGCTGAACGACATTCTGCCGGTTTATCAGCAGGTGCTGGCAGAGCTGGCGAAACGCGGCATCGAGTGGGTACAGATTGATGAACCCGCGCTGGTACTGGAACTGCCGCAGGCGTGGCTGGACGCATACAAACCCGCTTACGACGCGCTCCAGGGACAGGTGAAACTGCTGCTGACCACCTATTTTGAAGGCGTAACGCCAAATCTCGACACGATTACTGCGCTGCCTGTTCAGGGTCTGCATGTCGATCTTGTACATGGTAAAGATGACGTTGCTGAACTGCACAAGCGTCTGCCTTCTGACTGGCTGCTGTCTGCGGGTCTGATCAATGGTCGTAACGTCTGGCGCGCCGATCTTACCGAGAAATATGCGCAAATTAAGGACATTGTCGGCAAACGTGATTTGTGGGTGGCATCTTCCTGCTCGTTGCTGCACAGCCCAATCGATCTGAGCGTGGAGACGCGTCTGGATGCGGAGGTGAAAAGCTGGTTTGCCTTCGCTCTGCAAAAATGTGAAGAACTGGTGCTGTTGCGCGATGCGCTCAATAGCGGTGATACGTCTGCGCTGGCAGCGTGGAGCGCTCCGATTCAGGCGCGTCGTCACTCTACCCGTGTCCATAATCCGGCGGTAGAAAAGCGTCTGGCGGCGATCACCGCCCAGGACAGTCAGCGTACGAATGTCTATGAAGTGCGTGCTGAAGCCCAGCGTGCGCGTTTTAAACTGCCCGCGTGGCCGACCACCACGATTGGTTCCTTCCCGCAAACCACGGAAATTCGTACCCTGCGTCTGGATTTCAAAAAGGGTAATCTCGACGCCAACAACTACCGCACGGGCATTGCGGAACATATCAAGCAGGCCATTGTTGAGCAGGAACGTTTAGGTCTGGATGTGCTGGTGCATGGCGAGGCCGAGCGTAATGACATGGTGGAATACTTTGGCGAGCATCTCGACGGTTTTGTCTTTACGCAAAACGGTTGGGTACAGAGCTACGGTTCCCGCTGCGTGAAGCCGCCGATTGTCATTGGTGACGTTAGCCGCCCGGCACCGATTACCATTGAGTGGGCGAAGTATGCGCAATCGCTGACTGACAAACCGGTGAAAGGGATGCTGACCGGCCCGGTGACCATTCTCTGCTGGTCGTTCCCGCGTGAAGATGTCAGCCGTGAAACCATCGCCAAACAAATTGCGCTGGCGCTGCGTGATGAAGTGGCGGACCTGGAAGCCGCAGGAATTGGCATCATCCAGATTGATGAACCGGCGCTGCGCGAAGGTTTACCGCTGCGTCGCAGCGACTGGGATGCCTATCTCCAGTGGGGCGTGGAGGCTTTCCGTATCAACGCCGCCGTGGCGAAAGATGACACACAAATCCACACTCACATGTGTTACTGCGAGTTCAACGACATCATGGATTCGATTGCGGCGCTGGACGCAGACGTCATCACCATCGAAACCTCGCGTTCCGACATGGAGTTGCTGGAGTCGTTTGAAGAGTTTGATTATCCAAATGAAATTGGTCCAGGCGTCTATGACATTCACTCGCCAAACGTACCGAGCGTAGAATGGATTGAAGCCTTGCTGAAGAAAGCGGCAAAACGCATTCCGGCAGAGCGTCTGTGGGTCAACCCGGACTGTGGCCTGAAAACGCGCGGCTGGCCAGAAACCCGCGCGGCACTGGCGAACATGGTGCAGGCGGCGCAGAATTTGCGTCGGGGATGATGAATATTAACGAGTCACTGTAAATTGCAGTACGATGAAAGAGGCAAAACTGCCTGATACCAGGCCTACATAATTTATGCAATTTATTGAATTTTTGGGTTTTGTTGGCCGGACAAGGCGTTCACGCCGCATCCGGCATGAACAACGCGCACTTTGCCAATAATCTGATGGCTTCCATCACCGGAAGCCATTTTGCTATCTGCACCCGTTCAGATACAGAAATAACCGAATCATTTTTACGCAAAATATAATCCTGAGCGATTTGTTCAGTAATCAACGCTACGTTATTTATTCTCACTTTTCACGAAATTGTATCCCTTTTCAGTAACGTGGTAGTGAGGCATAGACTTATGTCCGCTATCCTCAATAATAACCAAACCCTCGTTAGCTAATTTGTTAATAATGTTAACAACATTACCGAATCCTGGAATTTGCCTTATGGATAGTGTGCGATCGAGATTCATCCAGTTCCAGTTTATATCTTTCTCAGCCATAACTTTCAGTACGTTAATTTCAGTTTCAGTTATCATAGTCAAGTGCATCCTGGTGGTATAAGTCATTAAGTTCTCCCTTAAGTTTATAATCTTCTAGAGTAGCAGTATGCGTATGATTCCAGAGTGCATAGCCTGCGTCACCATCAGGTTGTCCTGTTTCCCAACCAAGATTACAGTAACGCTGATATTCCCGACACTCATGAGTATAGAAGTTAAGATCTACTTGTTCTGGGGGGATTTTTCCTTTCTCAATGTCTTTCAGTCTATTGATCATCACTTCATTTACAGGATCATGACCAAATCTGGCTATATGTTTTTCAACAATAGCGATACCTTCCCTGTTGATTGTTACGCCATCTGTCGTCAGGTTTTCTATTGGACCACCGGCAAGCTCGGGATTAAATGGTCTTCCTGATACTGCTCCTCTGGCTCCGAAATGCTCAAGTGATTCCAAATCAGGGAGTCTCATTCTTCCCAGAACAACTCCAGCAACTATTGAAGCACCAGCGATGAGTAACCCTTTGTTATCCATAACTTGATCGTAACCAGCAGGTGCATCTCCTCCCAACTTGTTTGCTGTTTCCCTGAATCCTTCGATATTCCCATTGTATATGCCGCCAGCAGCAAGCAGTCTGCCAACCGCTTTACTATTGAGTGTTTTGAGGCCATTATCATCTTTAGTTTTTGGCCGTGGTATAAACAGACGGTTGTAGTTATCGGGAAATGCCAAATAACTAAATTCAGTATTAGCAATCAGATGCCTGGAGAGTATATATTCATAACTGACAGTGATGGTTTCTGTATCCAGATTGTTCTCAGTAAACAGGTGATTGATTGCTGATAAGAGCGCGCCGCGAAGTTGAATGTTGTAATATTTCTCCCATCGACCAAATCTATTGATCCGATAGAAGTCAAACTCCATGAACAACTGCTCGTTATTGTTAATAGCGTTAATAAGTAACGGGGAGCTTTTGTCAATCAATTTACAGAAACTAAGGCCATGCAATTGTGACCCTTTGTCTGTATTCGTAATACTATTAGAGAGCGAGAACGCGAAGATTTCATCTTCATGGCCAATCTGCCAGCGATTACCTATTGATGCGCTCGTTCCACAACGAGAGGAAATACATCCTTGTTGTTCTCCGGTTATGTTCAGGTAAATAATATCACTCATCCTTGAAAAACCTTTTGTTAATTCTTTTGTGAAAGAGAAATAGTATTGTTGTTTTTTTTACCTTTATTTACGCCTAAAAGTGATGAACTAAAATGTGAAAAACAAAATGTTTCACTTTAATATCTTTTTATCAGGAAGGTCTGAGATGATTTATAATTAATGTGAATGTGTTGATAATAATTAATGTTTGTTTGTGAATGGGAGTTGATGGTAAATCTCTAAGGTGTCTGCCATTGAAGAGACTCATTTATGACTATGACTTGCCGACTTTCTTAAGGTCAAATAGCGGAGTCGTAATCTCCAATCAATTCATACTGATTATTTTTTGGGGGACAGAGATGGCAGCAAAACGCACTCGTTCACTCACCATCTCAAATATAGACTAAGAGGAAACTAACTCCGCTTCCCACCATACTGCTTAAACCATTCCAGCATACGCTGCCAGCCATCTTTTGCAGATTCGGCATGATAGCTCGGGCGATAATCGGCGTTGAATGCATGCCCGGCATCCGGGTAGACGATAATCTCTGCTTTCGCATTAGCAGCCCGCAGCGCCTGGCGCATGGTTTCAACGCTCTCCTGCGGAATGCTGTTATCCTGACCACCATATAAGCCGAGAACCGGCGCGTTAAGATCGGTTGCGATATCAACAGGTTGTTTCGGTGAATTCAGCGACTTATCGCCTGTCAGTTTGCCGTACCATGCCACCGCCGCTTTCAGTTGCGGGTTATGCGCAGCATACAGCCAGGTGATACGTCCACCCCAGCAGAATCCGGTGATCATTAAACGATGAACATCGCCGCCGTTGCGGGAAGCCCAACTGGCGACATGATCGAGATCGGCCAGCACCTGCGAGTCAGGCACTTTTGCTACCAGACCGCTAAGCAACGTGGGGATATCGGCAAAATCATTCGGATCGCCTTCGCGGAAGTAAAGTTCAGGTGCGATAGCCAGATACCCCTCCAGCGCCAGACGGCGACAAATATCGCGGATATGTTCATGCACGCCAAAAATTTCCTGCACTACAATGACCACTGGCAGTGGGCCATCGCTCTGCTTTGGTCTGGCATGGTAAGCAGGCATGTTATCCCCTTGTGAGGGGATAGAGGTGAAGCCCGCCGCAATCGCGTCGTCCGGGGTCTGAACGATGGTTGAAGCGAGAGGCGATGCAGCAGGTGCAAATCCAGATTGTTGTGTTGTTGCCATGGTATTCTCCGTACCCTTATAAAAATGTTGCGCAATGTTAACTATAGTCAGCATGCAACAAATCACATTGCCTGAATCGGCTCATCTTTTATGCAGTCCTGCAGAATGAAGAGTGATTTATGTGATTTGCATCACTTTTGGTGGGTAAATTTATGCAACGCATTTGCGTCATGGTGATGAGTATCACGAAAAAATGTTAAACCCTTCGGTAAAGTGTCTTTTTGCTTCTTCTGACTAAACCGATTCACAGAGGAGTTGTATATGTCCAAGTCTGATGTTTTTCATCTCGGCCTCACTAAAAACGATTTACAAGGGGCTACGCTTGCCATCGTCCCTGGCGACCCGGATCGTGTGGAAAAGATCGCCGCGCTGATGGATAAGCCGGTTAAGCTGGCATCTCACCGCGAATTCACCACCTGGCGTGCAGAGCTGGATGGTAAACCTGTTATCGTCTGCTCTACCGGTATCGGCGGCCCGTCTACCTCTATTGCTGTTGAAGAGCTGGCACAGCTGGGCATTCGCACCTTCCTGCGTATCGGTACAACGGGCGCTATTCAGCCGCATATTAATGTTGGCGATGTCCTGGTTACCACGGCGTCTGTTCGTCTGGATGGCGCGAGCCTGCACTTCGCACCGCTGGAATTCCCGGCTGTCGCTGATTTCGAATGTACGACTGCGCTGGTTGAGGCTGCGAAATCCATTGGCGCGACGACTCACGTTGGCGTGACGGCTTCTTCTGATACCTTCTACCCAGGTCAGGAACGTTACGATACTTACTCTGGTCGCGTAGTTCGTCACTTTAAAGGTTCTATGGAAGAGTGGCAGGCGATGGGCGTAATGAACTATGAAATGGAATCTGCAACCCTGCTGACCATGTGTGCAAGTCAGGGCCTGCGTGCCGGTATGGTAGCGGGTGTTATCGTTAACCGCACCCAGCAAGAGATCCCGAATGCTGAGACGATGAAACAAACTGAAAGCCAAGCGGTGAAAATCGTGGTGGAAGCGGCGCGTCGTCTGCTGTAATTCTCTTCTCCTGTCTGAAGGCCGACGCGTTCGGCCTTTTGTATTTTTGCGTAGCGCCTCGCAGGAAATGCCTTTCCAACTGGACGTTTGTACAGCACAATTCTATTTTGTGCGGGTAAGTTGTTGCGTCAGGAGGCGTTGTGGATTTCTCAATCATGGTTTACGCAGTTATTGCATTGGTGGGTGTGGCAATTGGCTGGCTGTTTGCCAGTTATCAACATGCGCAGCAAAAAGCCGAGCAATTAGCTGAACGTGAAGAGATGGTCGCGGAGTTAAGCGCGGCAAAACAACAAATTACTCAAAGCGAGCACTGGCGCGCTGAGTGCGAGTTACTCAATAACGAAGTGCGCAGCCTGCAAAGTATTAACACCTCTCTGGAAGCCGATCTGCGTGAAGTAACCACGCGGATGGAAGCTGCACAGCAACATGCTGACGATAAAATTCGCCAGATGATTAACAGCGAGCAGCGCCTCAGTGAGCAGTTTGAAAACCTCGCCAACCGTATTTTTGAGCACAGCAATCGCCGGGTTGATGAGCAAAACCGTCAGAGTCTGAACAGCCTGTTGTCGCCGCTACGTGAACAACTGGACGGTTTCCGCCGTCAGGTTCAGGACAGCTTCGGTAAAGAAGCACAGGAACGTCATACCCTGACCCACGAAATTCGCAATCTCCAGCAGCTCAACGCGCAAATGGCTCAGGAGGCGATCAACCTGACGCGTGCGCTGAAAGGCGACAATAAAACTCAGGGCAACTGGGGCGAGGTGGTATTGACGCGGGTGCTGGAGGCTTCCGGTCTGCGTGAAGGGTATGAATATGAAACTCAGGTCAGCATCGAAAATGACGCCCGCTCGCGGATGCAGCCGGATGTCATCGTGCGGTTGCCGCAGGGAAAAGATGTGGTGATCGACGCCAAAATGACGCTGGTCGCCTATGAACGCTATTTCAACGCCGAAGATGACTACACCCGCGAAAGCGCGCTACAGGAACATATCGCGTCGGTGCGTAACCATATCCGTTTGCTGGGACGCAAAGATTATCAACAGCTGCCGGGGCTGCGAACCCTGGATTACGTTCTGATGTTTATTCCCGTTGAACCCGCTTTTTTACTGGCGCTTGACCGTCAGCCGGAGCTGATCACCGAAGCGTTGAAAAACAATATCATGCTGGTTAGCCCGACTACGCTGCTGGTGGCGCTGCGCACTATCGCCAACCTGTGGCGTTATGAGCATCAAAGCCGCAACGCCCAGCAAATCGCCGATCGTGCCAGCAAGCTGTACGACAAGATGCGTTTGTTCGTCGATGACATGTCAGCGATTGGTCAAAGTCTCGACAAAGCGCAGGATAACTACCGCCAGGCAATGAAAAAACTCTCTTCAGGTCGCGGAAATGTGCTGGCGCAGGCAGAAGCGTTTCGCGGTTTAGGGGTAGAAATTAAACGCGAGATTAATCCGGATTTGGCTGAACAAGCGGTGAGCCAGGATGAAGAGTATCGACTGCGGTCGGTTCCGGAGCAGCCGAATGATGAAGCTTATCAACGCGATGATGAATATAATCAGCAGTCGCGCTAGCCCATTAGGGGTAGTTAAGCCGGGTAGAAATCTAGGGCATCGACGCCCAATCTGTTACACTTCTGGAACAATTTTTTGATGAGCAGGCATTGAGATGGTGGATAAGTCACAAGAAACGACGCACTTTGGTTTTCAGACCGTCGCGAAGGAACAAAAAGCGGATATGGTCGCCCACGTTTTCCATTCCGTGGCATCAAAATACGATGTCATGAATGATTTGATGTCATTTGGTATTCATCGTTTGTGGAAGCGATTCACGATTGATTGCAGCGGCGTACGCCGTGGGCAGACCGTGCTGGATCTGGCTGGTGGCACCGGCGACCTGACAGCGAAATTCTCCCGCCTGGTCGGAGAAACTGGCAAAGTGGTCCTTGCTGATATCAAT
Organism: Escherichia sp. WS3227_2; assembly: GCF_046486495.1. Classification (NCBI taxonomy): domain Bacteria; kingdom Pseudomonadati; phylum Pseudomonadota; class Gammaproteobacteria; order Enterobacterales; family Enterobacteriaceae; genus Escherichia; species Escherichia sp. WS3227_2. The sequence goes on along the minus strand of NZ_JBJQLG010000017.1, from coordinate 15,939 downwards.
GAATCCATGCTCAAAATGGGACGCGAGAAGCTGCGTAATATCGGTGTGATTGGCAACGTTGAGTATGTTCAGGCGAACGCTGAGGCGCTGCCGTTCCCGGATAACACCTTTGATTGCATCACCATTTCGTTTGGTCTGCGTAACGTCACCGACAAAGATAAAGCACTGCGTTCAATGTATCGCGTGCTGAAACCCGGCGGCCGCCTGCTGGTGCTTGAGTTCTCGAAGCCAATTATCGAGCCGCTGAGCAAAGCCTATGATGCATACTCCTTCCATGTGCTGCCGCGTATTGGCTCACTGGTCGCGAACGACGCCGACAGCTACCGTTATCTGGCAGAATCCATCCGTATGCATCCCGATCAGGATACCCTGAAAGCCATGATGCAGGATGCCGGATTCGAAAGTGTCGACTACTACAATCTGACGGCAGGGGTTGTGGCGCTGCATCGTGGTTATAAGTTCTGACAGGAGACCGGAAATGCCTTTTAAACCTTTAGTGACGGCAGGAATTGAAAGTCTGCTCAACACCTTCCTGTATCGCTCACCCGCGCTGAAAACAGCCCGCTCGCGTCTGCTGGGTAAAGTATTGCGCGTGGAGGTAAAAGGCTTTTCGACGTCATTGATTCTGGTGTTCAGCGAACGCCAGGTTGATGTACTGGGCGAATGGGCAGGCGATGCTGACTGCACCGTTATCGCCTACGCCAGTGTGTTGCCGAAACTTCGCGATCGCCAGCAGCTTACCGCACTGATTCGCAGTGGTGAGCTGGAAGTGCAGGGCGATATTCAGGTGGTGCAAAACTTCGTTGCGCTGGCAGATCTGGCAGAGTTCGACCCTGCGGAACTGCTGGCCCCTTATACCGGTGATATCGCCGCTGAAGGAATCAGCAAAGCCATGCGCGGAGGCGCAAAGTTCCTGCATCACGGCATTAAGCGCCAGCAACGTTATGTGGCGGAAGCCATTACTGAAGAGTGGCGTATGGCACCCGGTCCGCTTGAAGTGGCCTGGTTTGCGGAAGAGACGGCTGCCGTCGAGCGTGCTGTTGATGCCCTGACCAAACGGCTGGAAAAACTGGAGGCTAAATGACGCCAGGTGAAGTACGGCGCCTATATTTCATCATTCGCACTTTTTTAAGCTACGGACTTGATGAACTGATCCCCAAAATGCGTATCACCCTGCCGCTTCGGCTATGGCGATACTCATTATTCTGGATGCCAAATCGGCATAAAGACAAACCTTTAGGTGAGCGACTACGACTGGCCCTGCAAGAACTGGGGCCGGTATGGATCAAGTTCGGGCAAATGTTATCAACCCGCCGCGATCTTTTTCCGCCGCATATTGCCGATCAGCTGGCGTTATTGCAGGACAAAGTCGCTCCGTTTGATGGCAAGCTGGCAAAGCAGCAGATTGAAGCTGCAATGGGCGGCTTGCCGGTAGAAGCGTGGTTTGACGATTTTGAAATCAAGCCGCTGGCTTCTGCTTCTATCGCCCAGGTTCATACCGCGCGATTGAAATCGAATGGTAAAGAGGTGGTGATTAAAGTCATCCGCCCGGATATTTTGCCGGTTATTAAAGCGGATCTGAAACTTATCTACCGTCTGGCTCGCTGGGTACCGCGTTTGCTGCCGGATGGTCGCCGTCTGCGCCCAACCGAAGTGGTGCGCGAGTACGAAAAGACATTGATTGATGAACTGAATTTGCTGCGGGAATCTGCCAACGCCATTCAGCTTCGGCGCAATTTTGAAGACAGCCCGATGCTCTACATCCCGGAAGTTTACCCTGACTATTGTAGTGAAGGGATGATGGTGATGGAGCGCATTTACGGCATTCCGGTTTCAGATGTCGCAGCGCTGGAGAAAAACGGCACTAACATGAAATTGCTGGCAGAACGCGGCGTGCAGGTGTTCTTCACTCAGGTCTTTCGTGACAGCTTTTTCCATGCCGATATGCACCCTGGCAACATCTTTGTAAGCTATGAACACCCAGAAAACCCGAAATATATCGGCATTGATTGCGGGATTGTTGGCTCGCTAAACAAAGAAGATAAACGCTATCTGGCGGAAAACTTTATCGCCTTCTTTAATCGCGATTATCGCAAAGTTGCAGAGCTACACGTCGATTCAGGCTGGGTGCCGCCAGATACCAACGTTGAAGAGTTCGAATTTGCCATTCGTACGGTCTGTGAACCTATCTTTGAGAAACCGTTGGCCGAAATTTCGTTTGGACATGTGCTGTTAAATCTATTTAATACGGCGCGTCGCTTCAATATGGAAGTGCAGCCGCAACTGGTGTTACTCCAGAAAACCCTGCTCTACGTCGAAGGGGTAGGTCGCCAGCTTTATCCGCAGCTCGATTTATGGAAAACGGCGAAGCCTTTCCTGGAGTCGTGGATTAAAGATCAGGTCGGTATTCCTGCGCTGGTGAGAGCATTTAAAGAAAAAGCGCCGTTCTGGGTCGAAAAAATGCCAGAACTGCCTGAACTGGTTTACGACAGTTTGCGCCAGGGCAAGTATTTACAGCACAGTGTTGATAAGATTGCCCGCGAGCTTCAGTCAAATCATGTACGTCAGGGACAATCGCGTTATTTTCTCGGAATTGGCGCTACGTTAGTATTAAGTGGCACATTCTTGTTGGTCAGCCGACCTGAATGGGGGCTGATGCCCGGCTGGTTAATGGCAGGTGGTTTGATCGCCTGGTTTGTCGGTTGGCGCAAAACACGCTGATTTTTTCATCGCTCAAGGCGGGCCGTGTAACGTATAATGCGGCCTTGTTTAATCATCATCTACCACAGAGGAACATGTATGGGTGGTATCAGTATTTGGCAGTTATTGATTATTGCCGTCATCGTTGTACTGCTTTTTGGCACCAAAAAGCTCGGCTCCATCGGTTCCGATCTTGGTGCGTCGATCAAAGGCTTTAAAAAAGCAATGAGCGATGATGAACCAAAGCAGGATAAAACCAGTCAGGATGCTGATTTTACTGCGAAAACTATCGCCGATAAGCAGGCGGATACGAATCAGGAACAGGCTAAAACAGAAGACGCGAAGCGCCACGATAAAGAGCAGGTGTAATCCGTGTTTGATATCGGTTTTAGCGAACTGCTATTGGTGTTCATCATCGGCCTCGTTGTTCTGGGGCCGCAACGACTGCCTGTGGCGGTAAAAACGGTCGCGGGCTGGATTCGCGCGTTGCGTTCACTGGCGACAACGGTGCAGAACGAACTGACCCAGGAGTTAAAACTCCAGGAGTTTCAGGACAGTCTGAAAAAGGTTGAAAAGGCGAGCCTCACTAACCTGACGCCCGAACTGAAAGCGTCGATGGATGAACTACGCCAGGCCGCGGAGTCGATGAAGCGTTCCTACGTTGCAAACGATCCAGAAAAGGCGAGCGATGAAGCGCACACCATCCATAACCCGGTGGTGAAAGATAATGAAGCTGCGCATGAGGGCGTAACGCCTGCCGCTGCACAAACGCAGGCCAGTTCGCCGGAACAGAAGCCAGAAACCACGCCAGAGCCGGTGGTAAAACCTGCTGCGGACGCTGAACCGAAAACCGCTGCACCTTCCCCTTCGTCGAGTGATAAACCGTAAACATGTCTGTAGAAGATACTCAACCGCTTATCACGCATCTAATTGAGCTGCGTAAGCGTCTGCTGAACTGCATTATCGCGGTGATCGTGATATTCCTGTGTCTGGTCTATTTCGCCAATGACATCTATCACCTGGTATCCGCGCCATTGATCAAGCAGTTGCCGCAAGGTTCAACGATGATCGCCACCGACGTGGCCTCGCCGTTCTTTACGCCGATCAAGCTGACCTTTATGGTGTCGCTGATTCTGTCAGCGCCGGTGATTCTCTATCAGGTGTGGGCATTTATCGCCCCAGCGCTGTATAAGCATGAACGTCGCCTGGTGGTGCCGCTGCTGGTTTCCAGCTCTCTGCTGTTTTATATCGGCATGGCATTCGCCTACTTTGTGGTCTTTCCGCTGGCATTTGGCTTCCTTGCCAATACCGCGCCGGAAGGGGTGCAGGTATCCACCGACATCGCCAGCTATTTAAGCTTCGTTATGGCGCTGTTTATGGCGTTTGGTGTCTCCTTTGAAGTGCCGGTGGCAATTGTGCTGCTGTGCTGGATGGGGATTACCTCGCCAGAAGACTTACGCAAAAAACGCCCGTATGTGCTGGTTGGTGCATTCGTTGTCGGGATGTTGCTGACGCCGCCGGATGTCTTCTCGCAAACGCTATTGGCGATCCCGATGTACTGTCTGTTTGAAATCGGTGTCTTCTTCTCACGCTTTTACGTTGGTAAAGGGCGAAATCGGGAAGAGGAAAACGACGCTGAAGCAGAAAGCGAAAAAACTGAAGAATAAATTCAACCGCCCGTCAGGGCGGTTGTCATATGGAGTACAGGATGTTTGATATCGGCGTTAATTTGACCAGTTCGCAATTTGCGAAAGACCGTGATGATGTTGTAGCGCGCGCTTTTGACGCGGGAGTTAATGGGCTACTCATCACCGGCACTAACCTGCGTGAAAGCCAGCAGGCGCAAAAGCTGGCGCGTCAGTATTCGTCCTGTTGGTCAACGGCGGGCGTACATCCTCACGACAGCAGCCAGTGGCAAGCTGCGACTGAAGAAGCGATTATTGAGCTGGCCGCGCAGCCAGAAGTGGTGGCGATTGGTGAATGTGGTCTCGACTTTAACCGCAACTTTTCGACGCCGGAAGAGCAGGAACGCGCTTTTGTTGCTCAGCTACGCATTGCCGCAGAATTAAACATGCCGGTATTTATGCACTGTCGCGATGCCCACGAGCGGTTTATGACATTGCTGGAGCCGTGGCTGGATAAACTGCCTGGTGCGGTTCTTCATTGCTTTACCGGCACACGCGAAGAGATGCAGGCGTGCGTGGCGCGTGGAATTTATATCGGCATTACCGGTTGGGTTTGCGATGAACGACGCGGGCTGGAGCTGCGGGAATTGTTGCCGTTGATTCCGGCGGAGAAATTGCTGATCGAAACTGATGCGCCGTATCTGCTCCCGCGCGATCTCACGCCGAAACCATCATCCCGGCGCAACGAGCCAGCCCATCTGCCCCATATTTTGCAACGAATTGCGCACTGGCGTGGAGAAGATGCCGCATGGCTGGCTGCCACCACGGATGCCAATGTTAAAACACTGTTTGGGATTGCGTTTTAGAGTTTGCGGAACTCGGTGTTCTTCACACTGTGCTTAATCTCTTTATTGATAAGATTAAGTAACAGCATGGAGCGAGCCTCGCCGTCGGGTTCGGTGAAAATGGCCTGAAAACCTTCGAACGCGCCTTCGGTAATAATCACCTTATCACCCGGATAAGGGGTTGCCGGATCGACAATGTCTTTCGGTTTATATACCGATAGCTGATGAATCACCGCCGATGGGACTATCGCTGGCGATGCGCCAAAGCGCACGAAGTGGCTGACACCGCGGGTCGCGTTGATAGTCGTGGTATGAATCACTTCTGGATCAAATTCCACAAACAGGTAGTTGGGGAACAATGGCTCACTGACTGCAGTACGTTTGCCACGCACCATTTTTTCCAGGGTGATCATCGGTGCCAGGCAATTCACAGCCTGTCTTTCGAGGTGTTCCTGGGCACGTTGAAGTTGCCCGCGCTTGCAGTACAGTAAATACCAGGATTGCATAATGACTCTTATCCGTTTAATCGGGGCGCAAGGATAGCAAAAGCTTTACGCTAAGTTAATTATATTCCCCGGTTTGCGTTATACCGTCAGAGTTCACGCTAATTTAACAAATTTACAGCATCGCAAAGATGAACGCCGTATAATGGGCGCAGATTAAGAGGCTACAATGGACGCCATGAAATATAACGATTTACGCGACTTCTTGACGCTGCTTGAACAGCAGGGTGAGCTAAAACGTATCACGCTCCCGGTGGATCCGCATTTGGAAATCACTGAAATTGCTGACCGTACTTTGCGTGCCGGTGGGCCTGCGCTGTTGTTCGAAAACCCTAAAGGCTACTCAATGCCGGTGCTGTGCAACCTGTTCGGTACGCCAAAGCGCGTGGCGATGGGCATGGGGCAGGAAGATGTTTCGGCGCTGCGTGAAGTTGGTAAATTATTGGCGTTTCTGAAAGAGCCGGAGCCGCCAAAAGGTTTCCGCGACCTGTTTGATAAACTGCCGCAGTTTAAGCAAGTATTGAACATGCCGACAAAGCGACTGCGTGGTGCGCCGTGTCAGCAAAAAATTATCTCCGGCGATGACGTCGATCTTCACCGTATCCCCATTATGACCTGCTGGCCGGAAGATGCCGCGCCGCTGATTACCTGGGGGCTGACCGTAACGCGCGGCCCGCATAAAGAGCGGCAGAATCTGGGCATTTATCGCCAGCAGCTAATTGGTAAAAACAAATTGATTATGCGCTGGCTGTCGCATCGCGGCGGCGCGCTGGATTTCCAGGAGTGGTGTGCGGCGCATCCGGGCGAACGTTTCCCGGTTTCTGTGGCACTGGGTGCTGATCCCGCCACAATTCTCGGTGCAGTCACCCCCGTTCCAGATACGCTTTCAGAGTATGCGTTTGCCGGATTGCTGCGCGGCACCAAGACCGAAGTGGTGAAGTGTATCTCCAATGACCTTGAAGTGCCCGCCAGTGCGGAGATTGTGCTGGAAGGGTATATCGAACAAGGCGAAACTGCGCCGGAAGGGCCGTATGGCGACCACACCGGTTACTATAACGAAGTTGATAGTTTCCCGGTATTCACCGTGACGCATATTACCCAGCGTGAAGATGCGATTTACCATTCCACCTATACCGGGCGTCCGCCTGATGAGCCTGCGGTACTGGGCGTGGCGTTGAACGAAGTGTTTGTGCCGATTCTGCAAAAACAGTTCCCGGAAATTGTCGATTTTTACCTGCCGCCGGAAGGCTGCTCTTATCGCCTGGCGGTAGTGACGATCAAAAAACAGTACGCCGGACACGCGAAGCGCGTCATGATGGGCGTCTGGTCGTTCTTACGCCAGTTTATGTACACTAAATTTGTGATCGTTTGCGATGATGACGTCAACGCACGCGACTGGAACGATGTGATTTGGGCGATTACCACCCGTATGGACCCGGCGCGGGACACGGTGTTGGTCGAAAATACGCCTATTGATTATCTGGATTTTGCCTCGCCTGTGTCCGGGCTGGGTTCAAAAATGGGGCTGGATGCCACGAATAAATGGCCAGGGGAAACCCAGCGTGAATGGGGACGTCCCATCAAAAAAGATCCGGATGTTGTCGCGCATATTGACGCCATCTGGGATGAACTGGCTATTTTTAACAACGGTAAAAGCGCCTGATGCGCGTTTGTTTTGCCCTATTTATCGATCCGACAGAGAAAGCGCATGACAACCTTAAGCTGTAAAGTGACCTTGGTAGAAGCTATCACGGATACCGTATATCGTGTCCGAATCGTACCAGACGCGGCCTTTTCTTTTCGTGCTGGTCAGTATTTGATGGTAGTGATGGATGAGCGCGACAAACGTCCGTTCTCAATGGCTTCGACGCCGGATGAAAAAGGTTTCATCGAGCTGCATATTGGCGCTTCTGAAATCAACCTTTACGCGAAAGCAGTCATGGACCGCATTCTTAAAGATCATCAAATCGTGGTCGATATTCCCCACGGAGAAGCGTGGCTGCGTGATGATGAAGAACGTCCGATGATTTTGATTGCGGGTGGCACCGGGTTCTCTTATGCGCGCTCGATTTTGCTGACGGCGCTGGCGCGTAACCCAAACCGTGATATCACCATTTACTGGGGCGGGCGTGAAGAGCAGCATCTTTATGATCTCTCCGAGCTTGAGGCGCTTTCGCTTAAGCATCCAGGTTTGCAAGTGGTGCCGGTGGTTGAACAACCGGAAGCGGGCTGGCGTGGGCGTACTGGCACCGTGTTAACGGCGGTATTGCAGGATCACGGTACGCTGGCAGAGCATGATATCTATATTGCCGGACGTTTTGAGATGGCGAAAATTGCCCGTGACCTGTTTTGCAGTGAGCGTAATGCGCGGGAAGATCGCCTGTTTGGCGATGCGTTTGCATTTATCTGAGATATAAAAAACCCGCCCCTGACAGGCGGGAAGAACGGCAACTAAAACTTTATTCAGTGGCATTTAGATCTATGTCGCATCCGGCATTCGGCATACGCTGCCTGATGCGACGCTGGCGCGTCTTATCAGGCCTACATTGGTGCAGGATCGGTAGACCGGATAAGGCGTCACGCCGCATCCGGCACGTGGTTAAATCCGCTCAAACACCGTCGCAATACCCTGACCCAGACCGATACACATCGTCGCCAGACCAAACTGGGCATCTTTGCGCTCCATCAGATTCAGCAGCGTGGTGCTGATACGCGCACCGGAACAACCCAGCGGATGACCCAGCGCGATCGCGCCACCGTTGAGGTTGATCTTCTCGTCAATCTGCTCAATCAGTCCCAGATCTTTAATACATGGCAGGATCTGCGCGGCAAAGGCTTCGTTCATCTCAAACACGCCGATATCACTGGCAGAAAGCCCCGCTTTTTTCAGCGCCAGCTTCGAGGCCGGAACCGGGCCGTAACCCATAATCGATGGGTCACAACCAACGACCGCCATCGAACGCACGCGGGCGCGCGGCTTAAGACCCAATTCACGGGCGCGGCTTTCACTCATCACCAGTATGGCTGCTGCACCATCGGAAAGCGCAGAAGATGTACCCGCCGTTACCGTACCGCTGACAGGATCAAAAGCCGGACGCAGCGTGGCGAGGGCTTCCACGGTGGTTTCCGGGCGAATCACTTCGTCGTAATTAAACTGCTTCAATACGCCGTCGGCATCGTGACCACCGGTCGGGATTATTTCATTTTTAAATGCGCCCGACTGCGTGGCGGCCCAGGCGCGGGCGTGTGACCGCGCGGCAAAGGCATCCTGCATTTCACGGCTGATGCCGTGCATACGCGCCAGCATTTCTGCCGTTAAGCCCATCATGCCCGCCGCTTTGGCGACATTGCGGCTAAGGCCGGGGTGAAAATCGACGCCGTGGCTCATCGGCACATGACCCATATGCTCCACGCCGCCGACCAGACATGCCTGCGCATCGCCGGTCATGATCATTCGTGCTGCGTCATGTAATGCTTGCATGGATGAACCACACAGGCGATTGACGGTCACCGCCGGGACAGAGTGTGGTACTTCTGCCAACAGCGCCGCGTTACGGGCGATATTAAAACCTTGCTCCAGCGTCTGCTGTACACAGCCCCAGTAAATATCGTCGAGGGCCGCCGCTTCCAGCGCCGGATTACGCGCCAGCAGGCTACGCATTAAATGAGCGGAGAGATCTTCCGCACGCACGTGACGAAAAGCACCGCCCTTCGAACGGCCCATCGGGGTGCGAATAGCATCGACAATGACAACCTGTTCCATTGTGACTCCTTAAGCCGTTTTCAGGTCGCCAACCGGACGGGCTGGCTCAACCGGGGGATAGTACGGTTCGTTATGACGCGCTTTATTACGCAGACCTTCCGGCACTTCATACAGCGGGCCGAGGTGCTGATATTGTTGTGCCATATCGAGGTATTTTGCGCTACCGAGGGTGTCCAGCCAGCGGAACGCACCACCGTGGAACGGAGGGAAGCCCAGGCCGTAGACCAGCGCCATATCCGCTTCTGCCGGAGTGGCGATAATGCCTTCTTCCAGACAGCGCACCACTTCGTTGACCATCGGGATCATCATGCGGGCGATAATCTCTTCTTCGCTGAAATCGCGCTTCGGCTGGCTCACTTCTGCCAGCAGGTCGTCAACGACGGCGTCTTCTTCTTTCTTCGGCTTACCTTTGCTGTCTTCTTTATAACGCCAGAAACCGAGGCCGTTCTTCTGACCAAAGCGGTTGGCATCAAACAGCGCGTCGATGGCATCGCGATAATCTTTCTGCATCCGCTGCGGGAAGCCTGCTGCCATGACAGCCTGGGCATGATGCGCGGTGTCAATGCCCACAACGTCCAGCAGATATGCCGGACCCATAGGCCAGCCAAACTGTTTTTCCATCACTTTGTCGATCTTGCGGAAATCCGCGCCGTCGCGCAGCAGCTGGCTGAAACCGGCGAAATACGGGAACAGCACGCGGTTAACAAAGAAGCCGGGGCAGTCGTTAACCACAATCGGCGTCTTGCCCATCTTGCTCGCCCAGGCGACAACTTTCGCGATGGTTTCGTCGGAGCTTTTCTCGCCGCGAATAATTTCCACCAACGGCATTCGGTGGACCGGGTTAAAGAAGTGCATCCCGCAGAAGTTTTCCGGACGCTCCAGCGCGTTGGCCAGTTCGCTGATAGGAATGGTTGAAGTGTTAGACGCCAGCACGGTATCCGGGCGTACTTTTTGTTCGGTTTCTGCCAGTACGGCTTTTTTCACTTTCGGGTTTTCGACAACCGCTTCTACCACAACATCCACGCGGTCAAAACCAGAGTAATCGAGCGTTGGGTGGATCGTGGAGATCACGCCAGCCAGTTTCAGACCATCGATCTTGCCGCGCTCAAGCTGCTTGTTCAGCAGTTTCGCGGCTTCGGTCATGCCGAGGGTTAACGACTTGTCGTTGATATCTTTCATGACAACCGGTACGCCTTTCCACGCAGACTGGTAAGCGATGCCGCCACCCATAATGCCTGCGCCCAGCACAGCGGCCTGTTTCGGGGTTTCAACGTCTTTGGTGAGTTTCTTCGCTTTGCCTTTTACATATTGATCGTTAAGGAAAATGCCGACCAGTGCGCGAGCTTCGTTGGTATGCGCCAGCGGGACAAAACTTTTGTTTTCCAGATTTAAGGCTTCTTCACGACCAAAACGGGCCGCCGCTTCAATGGTTTTTACTGCGGTGATGGGGGCCGGATAATGTTTCCCCGCCGTTTGTGCGACCATCCCTTTAGCGATGGTGAAACTCATGGTGGCTTCAATCTTGCTCAGTTTTAGCGGTTCCAGCTTCGGCTGACGTTTCGCTTTCCAGTCGAGGTCGCCGTTAATGGCCTGGCGTAAAATCGCCATCGCCCCTTCAACCAGTTTTTCTGCTTTGACTACACCATCCACCAGACCGATTTTCAGCGCCTGATCCGCGCCGACATCTTTACCGGCGGCAATGATCTCCAGCGCACTGTCAGCGCCCAGCATACGTGGCATACGTACAGAACCGCCAAAGCCCGGCATGATGCCCAGTTTGGTTTCCGGCAGACCGATGCGCAGATCCGGCGTCGCCAGACGATAATCGGTCGCCAGCACGCATTCGCAGCCACCGCCCAGCGCATAGCCGTTGACGGCGGCAATGGTCGGCACCGGCAGATCTTCCAGGCGATTAAACACGCTATTGGCAAAGTGCAGCCACTGACTTAACTGTTCTTCAGGAACGAGGAACAGGGACAAAAATTCGGTGATATCAGCACCGACGATAAAGGCTGCTTTGTTCGAACGTAGCAGCAGCCCTTTTAGATCTGATTGCTGTTCCAGCACGCCGATGGCCTCGCCGAGGCTGGCGACGGTCGCAGTGTCGAGTTTATTAACTGAACCTGGGGCATCAAATACCAGTTCGGCAATGCCATCTTCCAGCCAGTCAAGGTACAGGGTGTCGCCTTTGTAAAGCATGTCAGTCTCCTGAATCCGCAAGGTGATCTGGTCGTACCAGATGCATCGAAGTGTGTATTTTGTGTTAAAAATATGCAAATAAAAGATTAAAGAAATGCCGATCTGATCACGCTCGGCAGAAATCACGCTCTGGATGAACGATGTGCTAAGATGCGGAGACTTAAGGTCAAAAAAACAGAAGGGTAAAAAATGGAATCACTGGCCTCACTCTATAAAAATCATATAGCTACCTTACAAGAACGGACTCGCGATGCGCTGGCGCGCTTCAAACTGGATGCGTTACTTATTCACTCCGGCGAACTGTTCAACGTTTTTCTCGACGATCATCCCTATCCGTTTAAAGTGAACCCGCAATTCAAAGCGTGGGTGCCGGTAACTCAGGTGCCAAACTGCTGGCTGCTGGTGGATGGCGTGAACAAGCCGAAACTGTGGTTCTATCTGCCGGTTGATTACTGGCACAACGTCGAACCGCTGCCGACCTCCTTCTGGACTGAAGATGTAGAAGTGATCGCGCTGCCGAAAGCCGATGGCATTGGTAGCCTGCTGCCTGCTGCGCGCGGGAATATCGGTTATATCGGTCCGGTGCCGGAGCGTGCGCTGCAACTGGGTATTGAGGCCAGCAATATCAACCCGAAAGGGGTGATCGACTACCTGCATTACTACCGCTCCTTCAAAACCGAGTACGAACTGGCCTGTATGCGTGAAGCGCAGAAAATGGCGGTCAACGGTCATCGTGCGGCAGAAGAAGCGTTCCGTTCTGGCATGAGCGAGTTCGATATCAATATTGCCTATCTGACCGCGACCGGTCATCGTGATACCGACGTACCTTACAGCAACATTGTGGCGCTTAACGAACACGCTGCGGTGTTGCATTACACCAAACTGGACCACCAGGCACCGGAAGAGATGCGCAGCTTCCTGCTGGATGCCGGGGCCGAATATAACGGCTATGCGGCTGACCTGACCCGTACCTGGTCGGCAAAAAGCGATAACGACTACGCACAGCTGGTGAAAGACGTAAATGATGAACAACTGGCGCTGATCGCCACCATGAAAGCAGGCGTCAGCTATGTGGATTACCACATCCAGTTCCATCAGCGCATCGCCAAACTGCTGCGTAAACATCAAATCATCACCGATATGAGTGAAGAAGCGATGGTCGAAAACGATCTCACCGGACCGTTTATGCCGCACGGTATCGGCCATCCGCTGGGCCTGCAGGTGCATGACGTAGCCGGTTTTATGCAGGATGATAGTGGTACGCACCTCGCGGCACCGGCAAAATATCCGTACCTGCGCTGCACCCGTATTCTCCAGCCGGGCATGGTGTTAACCATCGAACCGGGTATCTACTTCATCGAATCGCTGCTGGCACCGTGGCGTGACGGGCAGTTCAGCAAACACTTCAACTGGCAGAAAATTGAAGCACTGAAACCGTTCGGCGGCATTCGTATTGAAGACAACGTGGTGATCCACGAAAACAACGTGGAAAACATGACCCGGGATCTGAAACTGGCGTGATGGAAAGCTGGTTAATTCCTGCGGCACCTGTCACGGTCGTTGAAGAGATCAAAAAGAGCCGCTTCATAACGATGTTGGCGCATACCGATGGCGTTGAGGCGGCGAAAGCGTTTGTTGAATCGGTGCGAGCAGAACACCCCGATGCCCGCCACCATTGCGTGGCGTGGGTGGCGGGTGCGCCGGATGATTCTCAACAGCTGGGTTTCTCTGACGATGGGGAGCCGGCGGGAACGGCCGGTAAACCGATGCTCGCCCAGCTAATGGGCAGCGGCGTCGGGGAAATTACCGCTGTGGTAGTGCGCTACTACGGCGGCATATTGCTTGGCACCGGTGGGTTAGTGAAAGCGTATGGTGGCGGCGTGAATCAGGCGCTGCGCCAGCTAACGACCCAACGCAAGACGCCATTAACCGAATATACTTTGCAATGTGAATATAGTCAGTTAACCGGCATTGAAGCGTTGCTGGGGCAGTGTGACGGCAAAATTATCAACAGTGATTATCAGGCATTCGTTCTGCTGCGGGTGGCGCTTCCGGCGGCGAAAGTGGCTGAATTTTCCGCAAAGCTGGCGGATTTTAGCCGTGGTTTATTGCAATTGTTAGCGATTGAAGAATAATCCCCACTTCGTTTTGCAGAACTAAGGAAGCGGCAGAGATGCATTTTCGCGCCATTACCCGAATCGTTGGACTACTGGTCATCTTATTTTCAGGGACCATGATTATCCCTGGACTGGTAGCACTCATCTACCGGGATGGAGCGGGCCGCGCTTTTACCCAGACCTTTTTTGTCGCCCTCGCCATTGGCTCTATGCTGTGGTGGCCGAACCGTAAAGAGAAGGGCGAACTGAAATCCCGTGAGGGGTTTCTGATAGTGGTGCTGTTCTGGACCGTGCTGGGTAGTGTCGGTGCGCTCCCTTTTATCTTCTCGGAAAGCCCGAACCTCACGATTACCGATGCGTTTTTTGAATCTTTCTCTGGCCTGACCACCACGGGGGCCACTACGCTGGTGGGGCTGGATTCGCTCCCTCACGCCATCCTATTTTATCGCCAGATGCTGCAATGGTTTGGCGGGATGGGGATCATCGTGTTGGCGGTTGCGATACTGCCTATCCTCGGCGTGGGTGGGATGCAGCTCTATCGCGCAGAAATGCCCGGCCCGCTGAAAGATAACAAAATGCGCCCGCGAATTGCGGAAACGGCGAAAACCCTGTGGTTGATTTATGTCTTGCTGACCGTCGCCTGTGCGCTGGCGTTGTGGTTTGCCGGAATGGATGCCTTTGATGCCATCGGCCATAGCTTTGCGACTATCGCTATTGGCGGCTTCTCGACACATGATGCCAGTATCGGTTATTTCGACAGCCCGACTATTAACACTATCATTGCTATCTTCCTGCTGATCTCCGGCTGTAACTACGGTCTGCACTTTTCACTGTTAAGTGGGCGTAGTCTGAAGGTTTATTGGCGCGATCCGGAATTTCGCATGTTTATCGGCGTACAGTTTACGCTGGTGATTATTTGTACACTCGTACTGTGGTTTCATAATGTCTACAGTTCGGCGCTGATGACAATTAACCAGGCGTTTTTCCAGGTGGTATCGATGGCGACAACCGCCGGGTTTACGACTGACAGCATTGCCCGCTGGCCGCTCTTTTTGCCGGTACTGCTTTTATGTTCAGCTTTTATCGGCGGTTGCGCCGGGTCAACGGGCGGTGGCCTGAAAGTGATCCGCATCCTGCTGCTGTTTAAGCAGGGGAACCGTGAGCTGAAACGACTGGTGCATCCGAACGCCGTCTATAGCATTAAGCTGGGGAATCGCGCACTGCCGGAACGTATCCTCGAAGCCGTTTGGGGATTTTTCTCCGCCTATGCATTGGTGTTTATTGTCAGTATGCTGGCGATTATCGCCACGGGCGTGGATGACTTTTCTGCCTTTGCCTCAGTTGTTGCGACATTGAATAACCTGGGGCCAGGACTTGGCGTGGTTGCTGATAACTTTACCAGTATGAACCCGGTGGCTAAATGGATCCTGATTGCCAACATGCTGTTTGGTCGTCTTGAGGTCTTTACATTGCTGGTGCTCTTTACCCCGACTTTCTGGCGTGAATGATGGAGTAATACGTGAAAACATTAATTCTTTTCTCAACAAGGGACGGACAAACGCGCGAGATTGCCTCCTACCTGGCTTCGGAACTGAAAGAACTGGGGATCCAGGCGGATGTCGCCAATGTGCACCGCATTGAAGAACCACAGTGGGAAAACTACGACCGTGTGGTCATTGGTGCTTCTATTCGCTATGGTCACTACCACTCTGCGTTCCAGGAATTTGTCAAAAAGCATGCGACGCGGCTGAATTCGATGCCGAGCGCCTTTTACTCCGTAAACCTGGTGGCGCGTAAACCTGAGAAGCGTACTCCACAGACCAACAGCTACGCGCGGAAGTTTCTGATGAGTTCACAATGGCGTCCCGATCGCTGCGCGGTCATTGCCGGGGCGCTGCGTTACCCACGTTATCGCTGGTACGACCGTTTTATGATCAAGCTGATTATGAAGATGTCAGGCGGTGAAACGGATACGCGCAAAGAAGTTGTCTATACCGATTGGGAGCAGGTGGCGAATTTCGCCCGAGAAATCGCCCATTTAACCGACAAACCGACGCTGAAATAAGCATAAAGAATAAAAAATGCGCGGTCAGAAAATTATTTTAAATTTCCTCTTGTCAGGCCGGAATAACTCCCTATAATGCGCCACCACTGACACGGAACAACGGCAAACACGCCGCCGGGTCA
>NZ_JBJQLG010000016.1:0-117827 GCF_046486495.1 Escherichia sp. WS3227_2 | reverse complement strand
GAGCCTACGTTCAGAGTCAGTCAACACCTGATTGATCTTTAAAGCCCTGCGGGCTTTTCGCCTTATATCCCCGCCCGCATTGGGCGAGGGTTTACGGCGTTTTTCGCTAAGAAAACGCTGACGCCTGAGTTCATTAAGCAGCAAATAGGCCGTGCTTTTAGGGATCCCCAATGTGTCAATGATCGTCGCAGCACTACAGGGGCCAATGCGGGCAATCAAATTGAGAATATCAATAGCCCGTGTCAGGGCGGGAACTTTGCTTGATTCCAACATACTGGACTCCAGTCTTAGATACTGGAATCAGTCTCGTTGCTCAGGGGGAGTAAAATTGTGAAGCGCATCAAATCCCGCTCCTCGTCCAGCGGACTGGAGAAATTACGCACAAATTTGTGAATTAGCGCACGGATTTTTTCTTATTGAGTACAACAGGTTGGACAAATTTTGCCGGAGGGGGAATGTGCCGGTGCAGTAAACCGGCACAGAGTGGCGGAATCAGACAGATAAAGTCATGGACTCAACAACCTCAATCCAGCCATGCTCACTGGCGATGTCCTGACCGTTTAACCAACGGCGCAGCATATTCAGTGCCATCATTGCGCACACTTCCTGACGGATAGCCAGGCTGTAGCGTGTAGTGCTGAAACGTACACGCAGAGCGAAAGTGCCATCTGGCGTGGCTAGCGCAAAGTTGAGATGCTCGTTCTCGAAACCCGAAACAGCCAGTGCCAGCCCGGCAAAATGGTTGGCCCGCCGTTCTGTAATCCAGTGCGCAGTTTGCGCCAGGGTTTCTTCCTGTGAAGGAACCACTTCACACGCCAGCAATGGAGCACCTGCGCGAGAAAGTTGCAAAGCCAATAAACCGCTGGTGAATTGCTCGCTCAACGTCAGGCTGAACTGGCGGTTTTGCAATTCGCGACTGATCTGCGCGGGCAGTCCTTCGGTGCCTTCGAAAATCACGCTCTGTCCGGCAACACGTTTAACGTCCAGCCACAGTTTTTCCATCGCCTGTTGCTCGCTTGCCGGTCCGGTGAGTTTCAGTTCGATGATAGGCATTGAGGAGCGATAGCCCATTGTTACGCCCGGCGGCAGTTGTAGAGTGTCCAGGCTTTGTGCCAGATCGCTTTCCGAACGACCAAAGGTAGTTAAACGCAGACAAACCGGCGGCTGTGGTAAAGAAAAACGCTCGCGCAGACGCGGCAGGATTTCGTGCTCGACCATCACCTTAAATTCTGACGGTACGCCGGGGGTAAAGAACATCAGGCAACGATTAAGCTGCACGGCAAAACCACAGGCGGTGCCTACCGGGTTATTGATAAATTCAGCACTGGCAGGTAGCTCCGCTTGTTTACGGTTGCTCGGTGCCATTACTCGTCCACGTTCGTGGAAATAGCGTTCCATCTCTTTGAGCCAGGCCTCATGCAGCACCAGGCCTTCACCTTTTGCTGTTGCAGCGGCGAGTGCGCTTAAATCATCACTGGTCGGCCCCAGCCCGCCGTTAACGATCAGCACATCGGCGTGCTGACTCCGTTCGCGAAGAATGGTCACTAAGTCATCAAGGTTATCCCCCACCGTATTGCGGCGAGATAATGGCAACCCCTGATGAAAGAAAAAATCGGCCAGCCAGGCAGCGTTAGTGTCAACGATTTGCCCGTGTAACACTTCATCCCCGGTGGATAACATTTCCACTTTTAACATGGTTATCTCCTGCTTTTGTTATCGAATCACTATAACGCAAAGGGAGATAAGGCGTAGTAAGAAACTGAATGGCGCGGCAGAATTCCGCGCCGGAAGGGATCAGAAACTGGCGTTAACCCCAACATACGGGCCGTCAGCCACTGCGTTGTCGCGGTTACCGTCTTTACCCGACAGATTCAGGTAGCGATAACCCGCCTCAATACTGACTGGACGCATAATGGTGTAACGCGCGCCAGCATTCGCTTCCTCATAACTTTGAATACCGCTGGAGAGCGAATCCGGAGAGTAGTAATACTCGCCAAACAAACGGAAGTTGTTGCCAATTTTCCACTGCAAACCACCTCCTACCGCTGCGGCATAACCTTCATCGCCGTAATTCGGGTTGGTGTAAACGCCTTTTCCGCCAACGGTCGCCATTAACGGCCCGAGAGGCAGATTCAACCCCAGCCCCACGCCCGCGACGTCACCGTCGTCGTCGTTATGTGTCCAGTTACCGCTTAACGCCAGGCCCGTCGATTCAGTCCCAAAACCGACACCAATATTGGTGTATTCTTTACCCGCCTGGCCGCTGATGCTCATTGCATTGACCGATGCAGAAACCAACAGCATTCCGGCCAGACCTGCTAGCGCAATTTTTTTCATTTTCCCCTCTCCCACAAGCAATAAATCAAAATTCCCAAAGCTGCGGGATTGTACTGCCTGGCACAGAGGATTCAATGAGCGAAAAAAGGGATCTAGTCACTTATTGTAACTAAATACTTCTTAAATAATTAAACGCCGAAAAAATAAACACACTTTATCGATACACACAAAAATAATAATAAGTGCAGTTATCATCGCAAAAGAGATTACTGTCACTTTCACATATTTCTGAGTTACCGTATTCTCATGGTTTCTTTTAATTTATAAGGAATACCCCTGTGCGACAACGGACTATTGTATGCCCTTTGATTCAAAATGATGGTGCTTATTTGCTGTGTAAAATGGCCGACGATCGCGGCGTTTTCCCCGGTCAATGGGCGCTTTCGGGTGGCGGCGTAGAGCCTGGCGAACGAATTGAAGAGGCACTACGCCGCGAAATTCGCGAAGAACTGGGAGAACAGCTGCTTTTGACAGAAATCACGCCGTGGACCTTCAGCGATGATATTCGCACCAAGACGTATGCAGATGGTCGCAAGGAAGAGATTTATATGATTTACCTGATTTTTGACTGCGTTTCTGCCAACCGAGAAGTGAAAATAAACGAAGAGTTTCAGGACTACGCGTGGGTAAAACCTGAAGATCTGGCGCACTATGATTTGAATGTCGCCACCCGAAAAACGTTACGTTTGAAAGGTCTTCTGTAATAATGATGACAGCCATTACTGGCTGTCAGATTGAAAATTTAGTGGTTAACGAATTCCCCATCCAGATAAACTTTGCCTTTTTCCACATGCATGACTAAACCATCCAGATAATCAGGTTTAAATGTCGCATCACGCTTATCTTTAGCAATATATGTCAGGCAATGATTATGGGTGAAAATAACGATATTTTTATCAGGCGCTTTGCTTTGTAAGTCCTTAATTGCACTATAAATCTCATTACCGCACTGAAGAAGTCGTTTATCTACCGTCAGCTTTTTACCCGCTGAAAACCAGGTCGCCGACTGAATGGTCCGGACGGTATTACTGGAATAAAGATCGAAATCAGGGATATCAGCACTAAAAGCGTTGCCCAGTTCACGGGCATCCTGGGTACCTTTGACCGTAATACCTGTTTTATCTGACAAGCATTGATTGGTTGAACGATCGCAACGTTCAGCATGGCGAAACAAAACGACAACCGGATGCTGCTGTGCCAGTCTGGCCAGCGTTTTATTGTCGATACGTGGCAAACCATTGCTACTCCAGGCGGCATGAGTACCCAGTCCGGCAATTGCAGCGAGCGCCAGTAAAATGATGAAATATTTTTTTGACTTCAACGAAGAGCGGCAAAAAGCTAACACGTAAACTCCACCTATAGACAAGCGCAACCAGACAATTACCGTGAAATTGAGCGACATTTCTGGCGATAATTAGCAGTTGGTGTAATATTAAAAATCCTGCGATGCCGGCAAAATGCCTCAAAATTTTGCCAAATGCAAAGCCTAAATAAGAAAAAATATAAAAATTTCAATATTTACGTCTAATATTAGTTTCTTAAGGTTAAGTTAATATTCTATCCTTAGAATTTCGCTCCAAATGGCAAAATATACACAACACTCTTTATAGCAAATATAAGTGGACAGGTATTCAATGGCGGAAGGAAAAGCAATGTCAGAATTTTTGCCTTTTTCGCGACCAGCAATGGGCGTGGAGGAACTCGCTGCAGTTAAAGAGGTTCTCGAATCCGGTTGGATCACAACCGGTCCGAAGAATCAGGCGCTTGAACAAGCCTTTTGCCAGTTGACGGGAAATCAGCATGCCATCGCGGTCAGTTCAGCCACCGCCGGAATGCATATCACGCTAATGGCGTTGGAAATTGGCAAGGGCGATGAAGTGATTACGCCTTCCCTGACCTGGGTTTCAACCCTCAATATGATCTCCTTGTTGGGTGCAACGCCGGTAATGGTGGATGTCGACCGCGATACGCTGATGGTCACGCCTGAAACGATCGAAGCAGCCATTACGCCACGCACTAAAGCCATCATTCCGGTGCATTATGCCGGTGCGCCAGCAGATATTGACGCCATTCGCGCCATTGGCGAACGTTACGGCATCGCAGTTATCGAAGATGCTGCCCATGCCGTCGGTACGTATTACAAAGGCCGACATATTGGCGCAAAAGGTACCGCTATTTTTTCGTTTCACGCCATCAAAAATATTACCTGTGCGGAAGGTGGCCTGATTGTTACTGATAATGAAAACCTTGCCCGCCAGCTACGGATGCTAAAATTTCACGGTCTGGGTGTCGATGCCTATGACAGACAAACCTGGGGCCGTGCACCGCAAGCTGAAGTCTTAACGCCGGGCTATAAGTATAATCTGACCGATATTAACGCCGCGATTGCCCTAACCCAGTTAGCCAAACTAGAGCACCTCAACACCCGTCGGCGCGAAATTGCCCAGCAATATCAGCAAGCACTGGCAGCTCTCCCCTTTCAGCCATTAAGCCTTCCCGCCTGGCCGCACGTTCACGCCTGGCATCTGTTTATTATTCGTGTCGATGAACAACGTTGTGGTATCAGTCGCGATGCGTTGATGGAAGCATTAAAAGAAAGAGGCATTGGTACCGGGTTACATTTCCGCGCCGCTCACACACAAAAATATTATCGCGAGCGTTTTCCCACGCTGTCGTTACCGAATACCGAATGGAATAGCGAACGCATCTGTTCGTTGCCGCTGTTCCCGGATATGACCACCGCCGATGCCGACCGCGTCATCACAGCCCTTCAGCAACTCGCAGGACAATAAGCCATGTTTGAAATCCACCCTGTTAAGAAAGTCTCGGTGGTTATTCCCGTTTATAACGAGCAGGAAAGCTTACCGGAATTAATCAGGCGCACCACCACAGCCTGTGAATCACTGGGGAAAGAGTATGAGATCCTGCTGATTGATGACGGCAGTAGCGATAATTCCGCGCATATGCTGGTCGAAGCCTCACAAGCGGAGAACAGCCATATTGTGTCTATTTTGCTTAACCGCAATTACGGGCAACATTCAGCGATTATGGCGGGATTCAGTCATGTTACCGGCGACTTAATTATTACCCTCGATGCCGATCTCCAGAATCCGCCAGAGGAAATCCCCCGTCTGGTGGCAAAAGCCGATGAAGGTTACGACGTGGTAGGGACTGTACGCCAGAACCGCCAGGACAGCTGGTTTCGTAAAACCGCTTCGAAGATGATTAATCGGCTTATTCAGCGCACCACTGGCAAAGCGATGGGTGACTACGGTTGTATGCTGCGCGCCTATCGCCGTCATATTGTCGATGCGATGTTGCACTGCCATGAACGCAGTACCTTTATCCCGATTCTGGCGAATATCTTCGCCCGCCGTGCCATTGAAATTCCCGTGCATCATGCCGAGCGTGAGTTTGGTGAATCCAAATACAGTTTTATGCGCCTGATTAATTTGATGTACGACCTGGTGACCTGCCTTACCACAACGCCGCTACGTATGCTGAGTCTGCTCGGCAGCATTATTGCGATTGGAGGTTTTAGCATTGCGGTGCTGCTGGTGATTTTACGCCTGACCTTCGGACCACAATGGGCGGCAGAAGGCGTCTTTATGCTATTTGCCGTGCTGTTTACTTTTATTGGCGCTCAGTTTATCGGCATGGGATTGCTCGGTGAATATATCGGCAGGATCTACACCGATGTCCGCGCCCGCCCCCGCTATTTTGTTCAGCAAGTTATCCGTCCATCCAGCAAGGAAAATGAATAATGAAAACCGTCGTTTTTGCCTACCACGATATGGGATGCCTCGGTATTGAAGCCCTGCTGGCTGCCGGTTACGAAATTAGCGCCATTTTTACTCATACTGATAATCCCGGTGAAAAAGCCTTTTATGGTTCGGTAGCTCGTCTGGCGGCGGAAAGAGGCATTCCGGTTTATGCGCCAGATAACGTTAACCATCCGCTGTGGGTGGAACGCATTGCCCAACTCTCACCAGAGGTGATTTTCTCTTTTTATTATCGCCATCTTATTTGCGACGAGATTTTGCAGCTCGCTCCCGCAGGTGCATTTAATCTGCATGGTTCGCTGTTACCAAAATATCGTGGTCGCGCGCCGCTGAACTGGGTGCTGGTGAACGGTGAAACGGAAACTGGCGTTACATTGCACCGAATGGTGAAACGTGCCGATGCCGGGGCCATTGTGGCGCAACTGCGCATTGCCATTGCGCCAGACGATATCGCCATTACGCTGCATCATAAGTTATGTCATGCCGCGCGCCAGCTACTGGAGCAGACATTACCCGCCATTAAACACGGTAATATTCTGGAAATCGCCCAGCGCGAAAACGAAGCCACCTGTTTTGGTCGCAGAACACCGGAAGACAGTTTCCTCGAATGGCATAAACCGGCATCCGTGCTGCACAACATGGTGCGTGCCGTTGCCGATCCGTGGCCGGGTGCCTTCAGCTATGTTGGTAATCAGAAATTTACCGTCTGGTCGTCACGCGTGCATTCTCATGCGCCTGCAGCACAGCCGGGGAGCGTGATTTCTGTAGCGCCACTGCTGATTGCCTGTGGCGATGGCGCGCTGGAAATCGTCACCGGACAGGCGGGCGACGGCATTACTATGCAGGGCTCGCAATTAGCGCAGACGCTGGGCCTGGTGCAAGGTTCACGCTTGAATAGCCAGCCTGCCTGCACCGCCCGACGCCGTACCCGGGTACTCATCCTCGGGGTGAATGGCTTTATTGGCAACCATCTGACAGAACGCCTGCTGCGCGAAGATCATTATGAAGTTTACGGTCTGGATATTGGCAGCGATGCGATAAGCCGTTTTCTGAATCATCCGCATTTTCACTTTGTCGAAGGCGATATCAGTATTCATTCCGAATGGATTGAGTATCACGTCAAAAAATGTGATGTCGTGTTGCCGCTGGTGGCGATAGCCACGCCGATTGAATATACCCGCAACCCACTGCGCGTATTTGAACTCGATTTTGAAGAGAATCTACGCATTATCCGCTACTGCGTGAAGTACCGTAAGCGAATCATCTTCCCGTCGACTTCAGAAGTTTATGGGATGTGTAGCGATAAATACTTCGATGAGGACCATTCTAATTTAATCGTCGGCCCGGTGAATAAACCACGCTGGATTTATTCGGTGTCTAAACAATTACTTGATCGAGTGATCTGGGCCTATGGCGAAAAAGAGGGTTTACAGTTCACCCTCTTCCGCCCGTTTAACTGGATGGGGCCACGACTGGATAACCTTAATGCAGCGCGAATTGGCAGCTCCCGCGCTATTACGCAACTCATTCTCAATCTGGTAGAAGGTTCACCGATTAAGCTGATTGATGGCGGAAAACAAAAACGCTGCTTTACTGATATTCGCGATGGTATCGAGGCGTTATACCGCATCATCGAAAATGCGGGAAATCGCTGCGACGGCGAAATTATCAACATTGGCAATCCTGATAACGAAGCGAGTATTGAGGAACTGGGCGAGATGCTGCTGGCGAGCTTCGAAAAACATCCGCTGCGCCATCACTTCCCACCGTTTGCGGGCTTTCGCGTTGTCGAAAGTAGCAGCTACTACGGCAAAGGATATCAGGACGTAGAGCATCGTAAACCAAGCATCCGCAATGCCCGCCGCTGCCTAGACTGGGAGCCGAAAATTGATATGCAGGAAACCATCGACGAAACGCTGGATTTCTTCCTGCGCACCGTTGATCTTACGGATAAACCATCATGACCAAAGTAGGCTTACGCATTGATGTCGATACCTTTCGTGGCACCCGTGAAGGCGTGCCGCGTCTGCTGGAAATCTTGAGTAAGCATAATATTCAGGCCAGCATTTTTTTCAGCGTCGGCCCGGACAATATGGGCCGCCATCTCTGGCGACTGGTGAAGCCAAGGTTTTTGTGGAAGATGCTGCGCTCAAACGCGGCATCGCTTTATGGCTGGGATATTTTACTGGCAGGTACGGCCTGGCCAGGTAAAGAGATTGGTCATGCCAATGCCGATATCATTCGTGAAGCGGCTAAACATCACGAAGTCGGCCTGCACGCCTGGGATCACCATGCCTGGCAAGCCCATAGCTGTAACTGGGATCGGCAAACAATGATCGACGATATCGCACGCGGCCTTCGCACCCTGGAAGAAATTATCGGCCAACCGGTAACCTGCTCCGCAGCCGCTGGCTGGCGTGCCGACCAGCAGGTGATCGAAGCAAAAGAAGCGTTCCATTTGCGCTACAACAGCGATTGTCGTGGGGCGATGCCGTTTCGGCCACTGCTCGAATCAGGAAACCCTGGCACTGCGCAAATTCCGGTGACCTTACCCACCTGGGATGAAGTGATTGGTCGGGATGTGAAAGCAGAAGATTTTAACGGTTGGTTACTCAACCGCATCCTGCGAGATAAAGGCACGCCGGTTTATACCATTCATGCAGAAGTTGAAGGCTGCGCTTATCAGCATAATTTTGTGGATCTCCTGAAACGCGCAGCCCAGGAAGGCATGACATTTTGCCCTTTAAGCGAACTGTTATCAGGGTCGTTGCCGCTCGGGCAAGTTGTTCGCGGAAATATTGCCGGACGTGAAGGCTGGCTGGGTTGCCAACAAATTGCGGGTAGTCGCTGATGAAATCGGTACGTTACCTTATCGGCCTCTTCGCGTTTATTGCCTGCTATTACCTGTTACCGATCAGCACGCGTCTGCTCTGGCAACCCGATGAAACGCGTTATGCGGAAATCAGTCGGGAAATGCTGGCATCCGGCGACTGGATTGTGCCCCATTTGTTAGGGCTACGTTATTTCGAAAAACCCATTGCCGGATACTGGATTAACAGCATTGGGCAATGGCTATTTGGCGCAAATAACTTTGGTGTGCGGGCAGGCGTTATCTTTGCGACCCTGTTAACTGCCGCGCTGGTGACCTGGTTTACTCTGCGCTTATGGCGCGATAAACGTCTGGCATTACTCGCCGCAGTGATTTACCTCTCATTGTTCATTGTCTATGCCATCGGCACTTATGCCGTGCTCGATCCGTTTATTGCCTTCTGGCTGGTGGCGGGAATGTGCAGCTTCTGGCTGGCAATGCAGGCACAGACGTGGAAAGGCAAAAGCGCAGGATTTTTACTGCTGGGGATCACCTGCGGCATGGGGGTGATGACCAAAGGTTTTCTCGCCCTTGCCGTGCCGGTATTAAGCGTGCTGCCATGGGTGGCGACGCAAAAACGCTGGAAAGATCTCTTTATTTACGGCTGGCTGGCGGTCATCAGTTGCGTACTGACGGTTCTCCCTTGGGGACTGGCGATAGCGCAGCGGGAGCCTGACTTCTGGCACTATTTTTTCTGGGTTGAGCATATTCAACGCTTTGCACTGGATGATGCCCAACATAGAGCTCCGTTCTGGTACTACTTGCCGGTCATCATTGCCGGTAGCCTGCCGTGGCTGGGATTACTCCCCGGAGCACTGTACGCAGGCTGGAAAAACCGCAAGCATTCCGCAACCGTCTATTTGTTGAGCTGGACGATAATGCCGCTGCTGTTTTTCTCCGTCGCTAAAGGCAAATTGCCCACCTATATTCTTTCCTGCTTTGCACCTCTGGCAATGCTGATGGCGCATTACGCTTTGCTGGCAGCAAAAAATAATCCTCTGGCGCTGCGGATTAATGGCTGGATTAACATCGCTTTTGGTGTCACTGGCATTATTGCCACATTTGTGGTCTCCCCATGGGGACCAATGAACACGCCAGTGTGGCAAACCTTCGAGAGCTATAAAGTCTTTTGTGCCTGGTCGATTTTTTCGCTATGGGCATTTTTCGGCTGGTACACCTTAACAAACGTCGAAAAGACCTGGTCTTTTGCCGCGCTTTGCCCGCTGGGGCTGGCGTTGCTGGTAGGATTTTCAATTCCTGACAGAGTCATGGAAGGAAAACATCCGCAATTTTTTGTCGAGATGACACAAGAATCACTTCAGCCAAGCCGCTATATTCTTACTGATAGCGTCGGTGTTGCCGCAGGTCTGGCATGGAGCCTGCAACGCGATGACATCATCATGTATCGCCAGACAGGTGAGTTGAAATACGGCCTTAATTATCCGGATGCGAAAGGGAGATTTGTCAGCGGTGATGAGTTCGCAAACTGGCTTAATCAACATCGTCAGGAGGGGATTATTACACTCGTGCTTTCGGTTGACCGCGATGAAGATATCAACAGTCTCGCCATTCCGCCCGCAGATGCCATCGATCGTCAGGAGCGTCTGGTGCTGATTCAGTATCGTCCCAAATGATCTGGCTAACATTAGTCTTTGCCAGCTTGCTTAGCGTTGCCGGGCAGTTGTGTCAGAAACAGGCAACCTGCTTTGTGGCGATAAACAAACGGCGCAAACATATCGTGCTGTGGCTGGGACTGGCGCTGGCTTGTCTTGGTCTTGCCATGGTGCTCTGGCTGCTGATCTTGCAGAACGTACCGGTAGGCATTGCCTACCCGATGTTAAGTATGAATTTTGTCTGGGTGACGCTGGCTGCAGTAAAACTGTGGCACGAGCCGGTATCACTGCGTCACTGGTGTGGGGTGGCATTCATTATTGGCGGCATTGTGATCCTCGGGAGTACCGTGTAATGGGCCTGATGTGGGGATTATTCAGCGTCATTATCGCCTCCGCTGCGCAATTAAGCCTAGGTTTTGCGGCGAGTCATCTGCCGCCGATGACGCACTTATGGGATTTTATCGCGGCGCTGTTAGCTTTTGGCCTGGATGCCCGGATACTGTTACTCGGGCTGCTGGGTTATCTGCTTTCCGTTTTTTGTTGGTATAAAACGCTACATAAACTTGCGTTAAGCAAAGCCTATGCCTTGCTCAGTATGAGCTATGTGCTGGTATGGATTGCATCAATGATACTTCCCAGCTGGGAAGGAACTTTTTCGCTGAAGGCACTACTGGGAGTTGCTTGTATTATGAGCGGGTTGATGTTGATTTTCCTGCCCACGACAAAACAACGTTACTGAGTTTTCCCTGCCGCTGTACACTGCCGTTCCCACTCATCGGGGCTATAACTGCTTGCCGAGAGGACTTTCACCGTATGCAGCTTTTCACGATTAATACAATAAAGCGCATTCTGCAAAGGGGAGAGTAAATCCCCCACTTTCACGGCGAAGTCACTCTTCACTTCGGCGATCATTTTTATCGCGCCGCCAGCATCGCAGAGCATAAGTACATGTCTGTTATCTTGTTTATTGCAGCACGATTTTTTGACCAGCCATTCCATTGCATTATCCTGTTTGCTAAGAGTTTTCACATCAATTTACAGATTAACAGAT
This sequence comes from Escherichia sp. WS3227_2, assembly GCF_046486495.1. Taxonomy (NCBI): domain Bacteria; kingdom Pseudomonadati; phylum Pseudomonadota; class Gammaproteobacteria; order Enterobacterales; family Enterobacteriaceae; genus Escherichia; species Escherichia sp. WS3227_2. The sequence goes on along the minus strand of NZ_JBJQLG010000016.1, from coordinate 106,175 downwards.
AAACTCTTTATCAACGGCAATGGAATGGCAGAAATGAGAAGTGAAACGGAGGGTTAATTATTGCTGACGTTGCACCCACTCTTTTAGCGCCTGACGTGAAATTTTAATACCGCCGTTTTTCAGTTCAGGCGGCAACGTTAACCAACGCACCGGTTGCTGAAAACGGGCCAGCTTATCTTTCACCCATTCGCCAAGATCAACGGTTTGCTGGTCATACTCCACCACCGCTACCGGTCGATGACCAAACTCCTTGTCAGCAACGGGAACGATAAACACCTGCAAAACCGCAGGATGTGCAGCAATAACGCGCTCGACTTCTTCTGGCTGAATGCCTTCGCCACCACTGAAGAACAGATTGTCTAAACGTCCGACAATGGTCAGCTTGCCATTATGCATCTCACCGCGATCGCGCGTGGCGTACCAGCCTTCATCATTAACCAGTGGAACCAGTTGCCCGTTACGCCAGTAACCTTCTGCCATGCTGGCAGCCCGCAGCCACACTTCGTCGTTTACGATTTTCACTTCCCGACCCGGCAGCGGCGAACCGACGTCTGCCAGACCGTCGGCTTCTTTCGCACACACTGTGGAGGCAAACTCGGTCAGACCATAGCCGCAAAAGCAACGAATCCCCTGCTCGCGCGCCTGTTCCGTCAACTCGACTGGAATTGCCGCACCACCAAGTAACACCGCTTTCAGGGAAACGGAACTGCGGTTAACCAGCAAACGCCAGAGTTGTGTTGGCACCAGTGAAGCGTGAGTACAGCCTGCCAGCATTTGCTCCAATGGCTGTTTATCACGTACCGTCATCCGCGCGCCAGCGTATAACCAGCGCCACATAATTCCCTGACCGGAGACGTGAAACAGCGGCAAAGAGAGCAACCAGTCATCGTGATCGCTAAACGGAATTAGCGATAACACCCCTTCAGCGCTGGCAAGATGGGCCTGGTAAGTATGAACAGCGGCTTTCGGCAAGCCAGTGGAGCCAGAGGTTAACGTCATTGAGCACAGACGCGTCGGCTGCCACGCAGCGGCATGTGCGCCTTCAACCAGCTGAATGTGCAGCGAAGTTAATGCCGGAAACGTGTTTTCCCCATCCGGCACCAGCGCAAATTGCAGCGTAAGATTGGGGAGCAATTCCTCAAGTAACGGTTGCGGCAGCTGTGGATTCACGGGCAGCACCCGCGCCCCGCATTGCAGTAACGCCAGCCAGGCCAGCAGCGTTTGCGGCGAATTCCACGCCCGCAACATCACGCCGCTGCCCTCAACAACGCCCTGTACCGCAAAGCCGGAGGCTAATTCATCGACGCGAGCACAAAGCTCGCGCCAGTTGAGTTGCTCGTCATTGAGACGTAAGGCGATGGCTTCTCCCCGCACTTGCCGCCAGTGACGCCACGGCCAGTCAGAGAAGATCATAGCAGCCGCTCCAGTGCATTAATGTCCACTAACGGCAGTGGGCTACCCGGCCAGCGACGAACCTGCTGCGCCTGCATCAGATCCAGCGTGTCCAGCCCTGGAATAGTCTCTGGTGTTAACCAGGCGGCAATCCGCGCCAGTTGCGTTAAGCCTAAGCTCGACTCAATAGATGAACTGATCACCGCCGTCAGCCCCAGCGCATGCGCCGCCTGCACCTGCTCGCGTACTTTCTCCAGGCTGCCCGTGAGCGTGGGTTTGATAACTACCGCGCGCACGCCCTCTTCAGCCACAAAGGCAAAATCCGGCTCGCGCAGGCTTTCATCCCAGGCAATGGCAATGCCGGTTTCACGGGCAAACGCTCGCGAATCATCGCGGGTTTTGCACGGCTCTTCGAGAAACGCGATGCGGTCGCGATAATCCGGGTTAACGTATTTGGCAAACTGCTGGCCTTTCAGCGGCGTCCAGGCGCGGTTCGCGTCAAGACGCAAATGCAGATCCGGAATTGCCTCCAGCAACAGATTGACCACCATGCCGTCGCGCACGGCTTCGTACAATCCCACTTTGACCTTCGCCACTTTCTCGCCAGGCATATCGGCAAGTTTGAGGATCAGATCGTCAGGATCGCCATTACACAGCGGCGCAGCACGATAATTGGCCGCCTGCGGGAGCGTATCTGCCAGCTCCGCCAATGCACAGCTTACGCCAAAGGCCACGGAAGGCATCTGCGGTAGCTCGCTATCGCCTGCCAGCCAGTTATTTACCCAGGCAAGCAGCACGCTTTGTGCCTCTTCCCAGGTTTCCTGACTGAAGCCCGGCAGTGGGGAGATCTCCCCCCACCCTTCGCGCTCGCCCTCACGCAGGCAAACATACAGCCCGTCGCGGGTTTTTAACCGCCTGTCGCGCAGAACCACCCCCGCGTCCATGGGGATCTGCCAGCGGTATACCTGCGCGCTACGCATTACGGATTCCGTTTAAATTTGCTGAAATCAGGCTGACGTTTCTGGTTGAAAGCGTTGCGACCTTCCTGACCTTCTTCCGTCATATAGAACAGCATGGTGGCGTTACCTGCCAGCTCCTGCAGACCTGCCTGACCGTCACAGTCGGCGTTCAGCGCAGCTTTCAGGCAACGCAGCGCCATCGGGCTGTTTTGCAGCATTTCGCGGCACCAGCGCACGGTTTCTTTTTCCAGATCCGCCAGCGGCACCACGGTGTTGACAAGGCCCATATCCAGCGCCTGTTTCGCGTCGTACTGACGGCACAGGAACCAGATTTCACGCGCTTTTTTCTGTCCGACGATGCGCGCCATGTAGGAAGCGCCCCAGCCGCCGTCGAAGGAACCGACTTTCGGGCCAGTCTGACCGAAGATGGCATTATCTGCCGCGATAGTCAGGTCGCACATCATGTGCAGAACGTGACCGCCGCCGATGGAGTAGCCAGCCACCATCGCGACAACCGGTTTCGGACAGGTACGGATCTGACGCTGGAAGTCCAGCACGTTCAGGTGATGTACGCCGGAATCATCCTTATAGCCGCCGTAATCACCACGCACTTTCTGGTCACCACCGGAGCAGAACGCTTTATCGCCTGCGCCAGTCAGAATGATCACGCCGATGTTGTCGTCATAACGCGCATCTGCCAGTGCCTGGATCATCTCTTTTACCGTCAGAGGACGGAAGGCATTGCGCACCTGCGGACGATTAATGGTGATTTTTGCGATACCGTCGGTGGATTTTTCATAACGAATGTCCTCGAAACCTTCGGAGCAGTCGTGCCATTCAACCGGTGCGTAAAGCATTGCTTCATCAGGATAAATCATATTGTGTCCTTTAGTCAGAAACGCAAGATCTGCGCCAGACTTGCGATTACGCCAGCGGGATTTTCCCGGTGCGCGTTATGTCCGGCGCGAGGAATGACATGGCAGTCGGCAGCCAGTTCCGTCGCCAGAGCGCGGAATTTGCTGTCACGTTCACCACATAAATAATAAAACGCAAATGTGCGGGCGCTAAGGTTAGCACGTAAATCGGGCTGGACGGCGAGAGAAGTCGCCTCCAGCATGGCGGCAAGGGTTGCGCCATTATTGCTGCTGCGCAGCGCCACCAGCTCCCGGCGTTGATCGTCATTGAGCGAGGCAAAAACAGGCTGTTGATACCAGTCGGCAAATACCGCCGTTAACGGTTCTGTGCGAAAACGCTGCGCCCATTGGCGATCGGAATGCTGACGTTCCGTGCGTTGTTCAGCATTTTGCAACCCAGGGTGCCCGCCTTCGACAATAACCCCACAAAGCCCCGGCATCCCCTGACAAGCCGCCATCATCGCCACCCGTCCGCCAAGCGAGTACCCCACCAGCCAGAAGTTAAGGATGTTGTAACTAACCAGAGTTTTACGCAGTAAGCCGGTGACATCATCAAATCCATCGACGCTAATTGCTGCCGAACCACCGTGACCTGGGAGATCAACATACAACCGCGAGTAGTCGGCAAACGCCTCGCCCACTTCTTGCCATTCATGGCAATCGCCGGAAAAACCGTGCAAAAACACCAGCCAGGGTAAACCTGGTTTGCCGTGTTTTGCCTGCGCGTGCAGGATCATAAATGGCTTACCTGCGCCAGCAGTTGCTGGAGGGTTTGCGCACCATCGGTGTCGTTAACCACCATTTCAATTACCGTGGTGGTCGGCGTGCGCCAGGCGTCGGCAAGTGCCGTTTCAAGTTCCTGCCAGTTTTGCGGACGATGATATTTCAGCTCGAACATCGCGGCGGCGTGCTCAAAATGAACGTTTTGCGGCATCAGATAGAAACGTTCGCGCTCGCTTTGCGGCGTTGGCAACAGCGAGAAAATTTGCCCGCCGTTGTTGTTCACCACAATTAATACCAGCGGCGCGGAAACCTGACGTAATAACGCCAGCGCGTTGATATCGTAAAGAGCTGAGAGATCGCCCACAATCGCCAGCGTCGGTTTGCCACTGGCCCGCTGAACGCCTGCGGCGGTCGAGAGCAGCCCGTCGATACCGCTGGCACCACGGTTGCTGTATACCGGGTAACCTGCCGGAAGTTGCGAAAGCGCATCAATCAGACGTACCACCAGGCTGTTACCGACAAACAATTGCCCCTGTTCAGGCAGATAGTCGCTGATGCGATGCGCCAGTTGCGCTTCGCCAAACGCATCGCGACGGGCAATAACCGCCTGCATTGCCTGTTCAGCCAGGCGCGGGATTTCAACGCACCAGGGCTGGCGTTTTTCTGCCGGATGTTGCTCCAGCCAGTCGGCAATATTGGCAATTAAGCGACGTCCGCGATGGTGTGCCGGATCAAGTCGCCCTTCAATGTCATCAACAATCCAGTACTCTTCGGGTTCACAGCTTGCCTGCCATTGCAGGAGCCGTTTGCCCGTCAGGCTGCTTCCCAGTTGCACCACAACTTGCGCCTGTTGCAGTTCGCTGGTCGCTTTGGCATTGCCTAACCAGAGATCGGCACACGGCAACGGCTGTCCGGTTTGCGACAGCACATCGCCAATCAGCGGCCAGCCAAGAGTTTGCGCCCACAGTGCGACTTTTTTGCCCTCTTCCGCACTCATGCGCCCGGCAACCACCACGCCGCGCTTTTGTCGCCAGAAGAACCAGTCGCGCTGTTTTTCACTTTCCAGACGAGGCGCTTCACGCAGCCACGGTTTGTCGTCCTGCCACCAGTCGCCCAGACGCTGTTGCCAGCTAAGCCCGGTGTCGTCTATTTCGCCATACAGCGGTTCAGCAAACGGGCAGTTGATATGGACTCCACCAGCATGAAGCGTACCGAGAGCGTGGTCGATGGTAGAAACCAGCCAACGTGCGGGGATATCCTGGGTCGGGCGCGGCAGTGAAATACTGTGCGTGGGGTGAGAGGCGAACATTCCCGGCTGACGAATCGCCTGATTCGCGCCGCAGTCAATTAGCTCCGGCGGGCGATCGGCGGTTAACAGGATCAGTTTTTCTCCGGTTAACCCGGCTTCAATCAGTGCCGGATAGAGATTTGCTACCGCCGTGCCGGAGGTCACAATCACAGCCACCGGCTGCTTGCTGACTTTCGCCAGCCCCAGCGCCAGATGCCCCAGTCCACGCTCATCGAAATGGGTGTGGTGAATGAATGCGGAATTCTCCGCCGCCGCTAACGTTAACGGTGTAGAACGCGAGCCAGGGGCGATACAGATGTGTCTGACGCCGTGACGCGTTAATGCTTCCAGAATGACCGCCGCCCAGCGTCGGTTAAATGCGCTTACTGACATGAGTTTGTCCGGTATCAATATTGCGGCTAAGTATAAGGAGCTACAAAAATAGATTATTGATATGAATCGGTAATGATGCGACTCATTACTATTCCATTTGTAATAAAGTACGCAGCCCTGCCGCTTTGTTGTCGATTTCCTGCCACTCTTGCTCGGGGTCGGAACCACGGACAATGCCCGCGCCAGCATATAATCGCACGACATTGCCACTGATTTTTGCTGAGCGCAGGGAAACGCAGAATTCGCTTTGTTGTAAAGAGAGATAGCCCGCAGAACCGGCGTACCATTCTCGGGTGAACGGTTCGTGATGGGCGATAAACTGTCGCGCCAGATCGCGCGGTAAGCCAGCAACTGCTGCCGTTGGCTGCAACTGATGTAAACAGATCACATCATCCGCTTTGTTGAGTGAAGTCCAGATACAGCGGCGAAGATGCTGCACTTTACGCAGACGCAGTACCTGCGGCGGTAAAACATCCAGCGTTTGGGTATCGGCCTGTAATCGTTGGCAGATATCTTCCACCACCAACATGTTCTCGCGCTGGTTTTTATCATCCGCCATCAGCCACTCACCCAACCGCTGCGCCTGCTTATCATCAGGATGATTTGCTACCGTTCCCGCCAGCGCTTCAGTACGCAGCGCTTTGTCACGCCGCCGCCATAACCGTTCCGGTGAAGAGCCAAGAAAAGCATTTTCGCCATCAAAGGCCATATAAAAATGATAGCAGTTCAGATTAAGCCGACGACTGGCAGCCATCATCGCTGCCGCATTGACCGGACTTGCGAAATGCAGGTCAGTTGCCCGAGCAAGCACCACTTTGTCGAGCTCACCTTCGGCGATGGTTTTCGTTGCCAGTTCGATTAATTGCGTCCAGCCCGTTTTGTCCGGCCAGTGTTGTTCTCGGGTGGTGGTTAAATGTAACCCAGGCAAGGGTTTAATACTCACCAGTGTGGCGATAAATTCTTTTGCCTTAATCGCATCATGCTGAAGGGAGCTTTCGCTGAATAGCGTCAGCCGCAGCGTGGCTTTACCGCCACAGCGTCGCCATTCGAGGCGTGGTAAAAGTAAATTACCCTGCGACGGGTCAAACGCATTCAGCCCCCAGATGCGTAAGTCGGCGTGTTCCGGGTGCCGACGAAGAAACCGTTGTGCCTGGTCCAACGACGTAAAACGGGTAATCGCGCCCAGGACGGCAGCTTCTTCATCAGCATTACGTTGTTGCCAGTAGAATTGCGGGTACGTTTGCTGACTGGCCAGCCAGCTCAAGGCATCAAAAGCGTCTTTGAGAGGGAAAGGAATATCGATAACCCGAATGCCGGGTGTCGCCGGAATCTCTTGCGACAAATGGCGCAGTAGATTTTCCAGCGCCGTAGTAAGTGATTGCACGCGGACCTCTCCCTGTTAAAAGCCTCACATTATACGGGGTACTACAAAAAAAATGCAGTACCCCGGTGTAGGGAGGTTTTAACGGCGTGCCAGCAACAGTCCTAGTACCAGCCCAACGGCCGCGCCCACACCAATTCCTTGCCAGGGTTTTTCGTGGACGTAGTCATCAGCACGATAAACAGCCTGCTTCGCCCGATAGTAATAACTGTCTGAAGCCTGGCTAACCCGTTTTTTCACATCATCCAGCGCTTTTTCTGCACGCGCTTTCAGCTCAACATATTTCTGATCGGCGGGATCGCCAGAGGAGCGGAGCACCTCTTCCAGTGTTTCACTAAGCAGCGTCAGGTCATCATCGATACGTGTATCACCAAACTGATTAGACATTCTCGTTCTCCATTTGCGTAAAACCTGTCACTAACTATAGACAAGGGTTATTGATTACGCCTGAATTACCTCGCGTGCCATCCCAATGTGTGGGATACCATCTTCTTCATAGACCTCCGTCACAGGGATAAAGCCAAAACTCTGGTAGAAGTTTTGCAGATGCGCCTGCGCCCCGAGGTAAACAGGTTTATCAGGCCAGTGACGCGTACATGTTTCGAGTGTTTTATTCATCAGCTGCTGCCCCACTTTTTCGCCACGCAACGCTTCACTAACAATCACCCGACCAATAACGACCGGCTCAAGATCATCATCACTTTTCAGAATCCTCGCATACGCCACCAGTTCATCATTTTTCCAACCGAGAATATGGCGATTATCCCCCGTCAAATCATCACCATCGATATCCTGATAAGGGCAATTCTGCTCAACAACAAACACCGCGCAACGCAGTTGTAATAAGGCATAAAGCTGGGAAACCGATAATTCAGAGTGATGCAGATCTTGCCATTCAATCATAATGCTCTCCTTTTAGATGTATGCCTTATACTAGCCGGAATATTTTTTGAAACGTGATGAACTCATGGAATTAATTTTTTTAGGTACTTCAGCCGGTGTGCCAACCCGTACGCGCAATGTCACGGCAATATTGCTTAACCTGCAACATCCGACCCAGAGCGGTCTTTGGTTGTTTGACTGCGGTGAAGGCACCCAGCATCAGCTACTGCATACCGCCTTTAACCCTGGAAAACTGGACAAGATTTTTATCAGTCACCTTCATGGCGATCATCTCTTTGGTTTACCCGGCTTGCTGTGCAGTCGTTCTATGTCTGGTATTGTCCAACCCTTAACGATTTATGGTCCGCAAGGTATCCGTGAATTTGTGGAGACCGCGCTGCGGATTAGCGGCTCATGGACCGATTATCCGCTGGAAATTGTCGAAATTGGCGCTGGCGAAATTTTCGATGATGGCCTGCGCAAAGTAACCGCTTATCCGCTGGAACACCCACTGGAATGTTATGGCTATCGTATTGAAGAACATGATAAACCGGGTGCATTAAATGCCCAGGCATTAAAAGCTGCTGGCGTACCGCCTGGCCCACTGTTTCAGGCATTAAAAGCGGGCAAAACAATCATGCTGGAAGATGGAAGGCAGATTAACGGCGCAGATTACTTAGCCGCTCCAGTGCCAGGTAAAGCGCTCGCTATTTTCGGCGATACCGGCCCCTGCGATGCCGCACTTGACCTGGCTAAAGGCGTCGATGTCATGGTGCACGAAGCGACGTTGGATATAACCATGGAAGCCAAAGCCAATAGTCGCGGCCACAGCTCTACACGCCAGGCTGCGACACTGGCCCGTGAGGCTGGAGTCGGTAAGCTAATCATTACCCACGTCAGCTCGCGCTATGATGACAAAGGTTGTCAGCACCTGTTACGTGAATGCAGGTCAATTTTCCCGGCGACTGAACTGGCGAATGATTTCACCGTGTTTAACGTTTAACTCTGCTTATTATTAAAAACAGGGCGAAACTTGCCCTGTTATCGCAACCCGCGCCACATATATCCACCCACACGGGCATATTGAGCGATTTTTGATATTTATTCATCTCCTCACGCACTATATTCAGAGCAATAAGTTGCCTCTTTTCATCTTCATTCAGCACAACCTTTGCAACTAAAAGGAGCCTATGATGGTTACAGTTGTCAGCAATTATTGTCAATTATCTCAAACCCAACTCTGTCAGACATTTGCAGAAAAATTTACTGTGACCGAGGAATTACTGCAGTCTTTAAAAAAAACAGCGTTATCCGGAGATGAAGAAAGCATTGAGTTACTGCATAATATTGCGTTAGGTTATGATGAATTTGGAAAAAAAGCTGAAGATATTCTTTACCATATTGTTAGAACCCCAACAAATGAACCCCTATCGATTATCCGACTTATCAAAAATGCCTGTTTAAAATTATATAATTTGGCACATACCGCAACCAACTCCCCCCTTAAACCAGCTGGTCCGGATAATTCAGATAATCTCCTGTTCGAAAAGCTATTCTCCCCGTCAAAATTAATGACAATTATCGGTGATGAAATTCCTCTTATATCAGAAAAACAGTCGCTTTCAAAGGTGCTTTTAAATGATAAGAATAATGAACTGAGTGATGGTACAAACTTCTGGGATAAAAATCGTCAATTAACCACGGATGAAATAGATTGCTATCTTCAGAAGATCGCCGCTAATGCAAAAAATACTCAAGTCAATTATCCTACTAGTCTCTACCTCCCCGATTCCAACAGCACTTACCTGGAAATCGCTCTCAATGATAATATTAAGAGCGATCCATCATGGCCGAAAGCAGTCCAGTTATTCCCCATAAATACTGGCGGACACTGGATATTAGTTTCGCTCCAAAAAATAGTTAATGAAAAAAACAACACACAACAAATAAAATGCGTCATATTCAACTCATTACGTGCACTAGGCCATGATAAAGAAAATTCACTTAAGCGTGTCATTAATAGTTTCAATTCTAAATTCATTGGGGAAATGCCGAATAATGATAATATAACAGATCATTTAACTGAACCAGAGATAATATTTTTACATGCCGATCTTCAGCAATACTTAAGCCAAAGTTGCGGTGCATTTGTGTGCATGGCAGCCCAGGAAGTGATTGAACAAAGGGAAAGCAATTCTGACAGCTCCCCCTATACGTTATTAAAAAACTATGCTGACAGATTTAAAAAATATTCAGCAGAAGAGCAGTACGAAATTGATTTCCAACATCGACTGATAAACAGAAATTGTTATTTAGATAAATATGGCGATGCACTAATCAATGCTTCTTATACACAATTAGAAAAAACACACTCACAACCCAAAAATAGAGCATCAGGAAAAAGAGTAAGTTAACATTATTGTTAATCAATTCGACCAATCAGCAAATATGCTGACTGGTCGAACATAGTTTGCTAAAAAGTCATCACTGACTGATGCCAGTCACACCATCCACCAGTTCAATCTACGGGTATTTCCAGCGTATCGCGGCACGCGATTTCTGGTCTGTTGATGTAGTGGATTGTAGTTGCTGACTTTTCTTACCCTCAGATTTCTGCCCCCTGTCAATTCAATCTGCCAATAAATAACATAATTATATTTTTTTCTCATATGAATTCCTTTTTAAAATAGCGAACCCACTGTAAAAAAATACTTTTTGTATATCTCTACCAACCGTAATAAAATAAACACTCACAACTCATTATAAATAATTATAAAATAACGCCTTTTATTGATAATTTACATATGAAAAAAATGACACCTCTTTATTTTATATCATTACTACTATCGCTTCCTTTTATTATTTTTTACCAACCTTGGGTCAATGCATTGCCGCCAACGCCCCGACACGCAAGTCCTGAGCAATTAGAAAAAACAGTTCGTTATCTTACACAAACTGTACATCCACGTAGTGCCGACAATATTGATAATCTGAATAGGTCCGCAGAGTATATAAAAGAGGTCTTTGTCAGTAGCGGTGCCAGAGTTACCTCGCAGGATGTCCCCATTGCGGGTGGCCCCTACAAAAACATTGTTGCTGATTATGGTCCTGCCGATGGACCGCTGATTATTATTGGTGCGCACTATGACTCTGCCAGCAGTTATGAAAACGATCAATTGACCTATACGCCGGGCGCGGATGATAACGCCAGCGGTGTGGCAGGATTACTCGAACTGGCACGTTTGTTACATCAGCAAGTACCGAAAACTGGCGTGCAGCTGGTCGCCTATGCGTCGGAAGAGCCGCCCTTCTTTCGTAGCGATGAAATGGGGAGCGCGGTACATGCAGCTTCGCTTGAGCGTCCAGTGAGATTAATGATAGCGCTGGAGATGATTGGCTATTACGACTCTGCGCCTGGTAGTCAGAATTACCCTTACCCGGCAATGTCCTGGCTTTATCCCGATCGGGGAGACTTTATTGCCGTGGTCGGCAGAATGCAGGATATCAACGCCGTTCGTCAGCTAAAAGCGGCATTGTTGTCATCCCGGGATTTATCTGTTTATTCTATGAATGCCCCAGGGTTTATTCCCGGTATTGATTTCTCTGATCACCTTAATTATTGGCAACACGATATTCCCGCCGTAATGATTACCGACACCGCTTTTTATCGTAATAAACAATACCACTTGCCCGGTGATACCGCAGACAGATTGAATTATCAGAAAATGGCTCAGGTCGTGGATGGCGTTATCACCTTGTTATACAACAGTAAACAATAAAATTTCTCGAGGAGGATCCAGAAAAAGCAACATGCGCATTTTATTTTCCCTCGTCTGTTTTAAGATGCGAAACATGAAATTCAACGGAGGAAAAATAAATGGGAATGATTGGCTATTTTGCAGAAATTGACTCAGAAAAGATTAACCAACTTCTTGAGTCTACTCAAAAACCTTTGATGGATAATATACATGACACGCTTTCAGGATTACGCCGACTGGATATTGATAAACGCTGGGATTTTTTACACTTTGGGCTGACAGGCACCTCTGCTTTTGATCCCGCGAAGAATGATCCGCTGAGTCGTGCCGTGCTTGGTGAACACAGCCTCGAAGATGGCATAGATGGCTTCCTGGGATTGACCTGGAATCAGGAGTTAGCCGCGACAATCGATCGCCTGGAATCACTGGATCGAAGTGAGCTGCGTAAACAGTTTTCCATTAAACGACTCAATGAAATGGAGATTTATCCGGGAGTGACCTTTTCAGAAGAGTTAGAGGGGCAGCTCTTTGCTTCGATCATGCTTGATATGGAAAAGCTGATTAGTGCGTATCGACGTATGCTGCGACAAGGGAATCATGCGCTGACGGTTATTGTTGGGTGATGGGGTCAGGGCACCAAAAAAAACCGCCGAACATGTCGGCGGCTTTCTGACTTACGAACTGACAGCTTACATCAGCGGCATTGCTAACCGCACAATGCTAATCAGCGGTTGTGGCCATACACCCAGCACCAGTACCAACAGTGCAGAGATCAGCACCACGATACCGCCCGCGCTGTACTGCCAGTTTGATGGTGCATCGCGACCCGGTTGTTCCGGGGCGTGAAGATACAAGCTCACAGCCACGCGCAGGTAGTAGTAGAGGCCGATTGCCGAACCGACAACCACGGCACCCACCAGCCACCACAAGTGTGCCTGGACACCGACCGCCAGCACGTAGAACTTACCAATAAAGCCCAGCGTCATCGGAATACCGGCCAGAGACAGCATCATCACCGTCATCACCGCCGCGAGGATCGGACGATGCCAGAACAGTCCGCGGTAAGAGAACAGGGAATCAGCATCCGGGCCACGATACGGGCTGGACATCAGGCTGACCACGCCGAACGCGCCGAGGCTGCTGAACAGATAACCGGCCAGGTAAACCCCTACCGCTTCCATCGACATCTCGCCGGTTTGCAGCGCAATCAGCGCCACCAGCAGATAGCCGAGGTGAGAGATAGATGAGTAACCAAGCAGACGTTTGATATTGGTCTGGCTCAGCGCCATCAGGTTACCGAAGATGATAGAGGCAAAGGCGATAATCGCCAGCACCACGCGAATCGCTTCACTGTCACCCACCGGAGCGTAAAGGAACAGACGCATCACCACGCCGAAGATAGCGATTTTGCTCGCCGTCGCCAGGAAAGTGGAAACCGGCGCAGGCGCGCCCTGGTATACGTCTGGCGTCCACAGGTGGAACGGCACCAGAGAGAGTTTGAAGCCAAGGCCAACAATCATCAGGCCGAAACCTGCCAGCAACAGCGGCTCGTTGAGCATACCGTCGCCGAGGTTTTTACCCAGCGCGACAAACGACAGGTCGCCAGACTGCGCATACACCAGCGCCATACCGAACAGCAGGAAAGAAGACGCTGCGGCAGAAAGGATAGTGTATTTGATACTGGCTTCCAGCGAACGTTTCTGGCGGAAAGCGTAACCGACCAGGCCAAACAGCGGCAAAGAGATCAGTTCAATACCGAGGAACAGAGACGCCAGATGGTTGGCATTCGCCAGCAGGATCCCGCCCAGCGCGGCAATTAACACCAACAGGTAGAACTCGTCCTTGTTGTCGTTATAGCCTTCAAGCCACGGGTAGGCGAAAGTACAGGTGGCGAGGCTCGCCAACAATACCAGCCCGGTGTAAAGCATGGCGAAACCATCAACGCGCATCAGCGGCGTAACGTCCATAGCGCCCGCCTGGCCGACAAACCAGAGCGAAACCAGCGCCGCGTTAAGCCCAATAACCGAGAGCGTAGCGTTGAGGAAATGATTGCGTCGCCACGCAATGGAGAGCATCACAACCACCACCGTCAAGCCGACGATCAGCAACGGTAGCAGTGCGATCAGGTTTTGTGGAGTTATTGTCATGGCGATTTACGGCCTTGTAGTAGTAACGGAATTAACAAACCACTGCTGGATATTGCCAATCGCGGAGTGCGAGGTATCCAGAATCGGCTGCGGATAGAAGCCCAGCAGTACCAGCAGCACCACCAGCAACAGGATCATAAACAGCTCACGCAGCGACATCCCTGGCAGTTCCTGGCTGGCAATCTGGCTTTTCGCTTTACCGAAGTAAGCGCGATGCAACATCGCCAGCGAATAAACAGATGCAAAGACCAGCCCAAAGGTAGAGATAACGGTAATCACCGGGACAACCTGGAAGCTGCCGAACAGAATCATAAATTCGCCGACGAAGTTACCGGTGCCTGGCATCCCAAGCGTTGCCACCGCAAAGAACAGCGACAGTGCTGGCAGCCATTTCATCTTGCTCCACAGACCGCCCATCATGCGCATGTCGCGGGTATGGATACGTTCATAAAGCTGACCGCAGAGAATAAACAGACCCGCCGCCGACAAGCCGTGCGCAATCATCTGGATTACCGCGCCCTGGTAGGCCAACTGGCTGCCGGTATAGATAGCAATCAGCACGAAGCCCATGTGGGAAACCGAGGTGTAGGCGATCAGACGTTTGATATCGGTCTGGGCGAAGGCCATCCACGCACCGTAGAAGATGCCGATAACACCCAGCCACATAGCGATTGGCGCGAACTCTGCCGACGCGTTCGGGAATAGCGGCAGGGAGAAACGCAGCAAACCGTAAGCGGCAGTTTTCAGCAAGATCCCCGCGAGGTCAACGGAACCGGCGGTCGGAGCCTGTGAGTGCGCATCCGGCAGCCAGCCATGCAGCGGAACCACCGGCATTTTCACCGCAAACGCGATGAAGAAGCCCAGCATCAACAGATATTCCACACCACTGGACATTGGCGTATTCAACAGCTCTTCATAGTTGAAGGTCCAGACGCCGGTCGCATTGTAGTGAACAAAAACCAGCGCCAGGATGGCGATCAACATCACCAGACCACTCGCCTGGGTGTAAATGAAGAACTTGGTTGCCGCCGTGATACGCGTTTTACCGTCAGAGGCTTTATGCCCCCACAGTGCGATCAGGAAGTACATCGGCACCAGCATCATTTCCCAGAAGAAGAAGAACAGGAACATGTCGATGGCAAGGAACACGCCGATAACGCCGCCCAGGATCCACATCAGGTTGAGGTGGAAGAAGCCCTGATATTTTTCGATCTCTTTCCACGAACAGAGTACCGCCAGCACACCGAGCAGACCGGTCAGCACGACCATCAGCAGCGATAGCCCGTCAATGGCGAGATGGATAGAGATACCAAAACGCGGGATCCACGGCATGTCGAATTCAGACTGCCACTGCGGAATTCCGGCGGATTGCGTCAGTGAATAACCGCCCTGCAACCACAGTTGCAGCGACAGCGCCAGCGTCAATCCCATGGTGATCAGCGCGATCCAGCGCGGCACCTTGACGCCAAAGCGTTCGGTCTGCCAGCACAGGAAGCCGCCGATAAAGGGAATTAATATTAGCCAGGGTAGTAACATGGCGATCTTTATTCCTTGTAAAAGTCCCGTCAGGACCGGATTTTCAACGAATTCTCACGACAGAAAATTCTCTTCGGACTGGGGGTAGTGTCGGATGCACCGCGAATGCGGCTTATCCGACCTACGTTCTTATATGCCCAGGGGCAATCCCACAATCCTTAACTCAACGCAGTACCATCAACAGTGCCAGCACCACGACCGCACCGATGCTCATGGATGCCACATACCAGCGCAGATAACCGTTCTCGCTTAACAGCAGACCTTTACCTGCAAAGCGGGAAAGGACAGCCGGGATGTTCATCATTGAGTTCAGCGGATCGCGTTTCAGCAACCAGGCAATACCCAGGAACGGCTTGACGAACACTTTGTCGTACAGCCAGTCAAAGCCCCAGGCGTTGTACCACCAGGTGCCCAGCAGACGGCCCGGAGCACTGTTGGCGATGGAGGTCACCAGAGTACGTTTACCCAGCCACAGCCAGGCTGCCAGCAGAATGCCGACCACCGCGACCACACCAGAGGTAATTTCCAGGGTCAACATGCTGCCGTGCGCCAGCTCCGTCGTTTGCGGGAGCACGCCCTGCAGCGGCGGTACAATCAGTGCGCCAACGAAGGTGGAAAGGATCAGCAGCACAATCAGCGGCAGGCTGTGAGTTACCCCTTTCACGGCGTGAGCGTGAATTTGTTCTTTTCCGTGGAAGACGATGAAAATCATACGGAAGGTGTAGAGCGAGGTCATAAACGCACCGACCAGACCAGCCACCATCAGATTGATATGACCATTCGCCATCGCACCCGCGAGGATCTCATCCTTACTGAAGAAGCCCGCAGTGACCAGCGGCAGTGCCGACAGTGCTGCGCCGCCCACCAGGAAGCAGAGATAAACCAGCGGAATAGATTTACGCAGACCGCCCATCTTGAAGATGTTCTGTTCGTGATGGCAGGCCAGAATGACGGAACCGGATGCCAGGAACAGCAGCGCTTTAAAGAACGCGTGAGTCATCAAGTGGAAAATCGCCGCATCCCATGCCTGTACGCCAAGCGCGAGGAACATGTAGCCAATCTGGCTCATGGTAGAGTAAGCGAGAACACGTTTGATGTCGGTCTGTACCAGCGCCGCAAAACCGGCCAGCAGCAGCGTAACCGCCCCAACAATGCCCACCAGATGCAGAACTTCCGGCGTCATCAGGAACAGGCCGTGGGTACGGGCGATCAGGTAGACACCCGCGGTTACCATCGTTGCGGCGTGGATCAGCGCGGAGACAGGCGTCGGGCCCGCCATCGCGTCGGCAAGCCATGTCTGCAACGGCAACTGCGCAGATTTACCGACCGCACCGCCCAGCAGCATCAGCGTCGCCCACATCAGCATGTTATTGCCGTCAGCAAAGTGCGCTGGTGCCAGTTCCACCATTTCGCGGAAGTTCAGGGTGCCCAGTTCGTTGTAAAGAATGAACAGCGCGAAAGCGAGGAAGACGTCACCCACACGGGTCACGACGAACGCTTTCATTGCCGCTGCGCCATTCTTCGGATCGGTGTAATAGAAACCGATCAGCAGATAGGAGCACAGGCCCACGCCTTCCCAGCCGAGGTACATCAGCAGCAGGTTGTCGGCAAGCACCAGAACTACCATGCTGGCGATGAACAGGTTGGTGTAAGCGAAGAAGCGAGAGTAGCCCTCTTCACCGCGCATATACCAGGAGGCGTACATGTGAATAAGGAAACCCACACCAGTGACCACCGAGAGCATGGTCAGCGACAGGCCGTCCAGCACCAGGTTAAAACCGATGTTAAAGTCGCCTACCGACATCCATGTCCACAGCGGCTGGCTGTATGCCTGCTCGCCGTTAGCGAAGAAGTCGACGCCAATAAAGGCAGTTACCAGTGCCGCCAGGCCTACAGAGCCAACGCCAACGATCGCCGAGACGTTTTCAGACCAGCGCCCACGGGAGAACGCCAGCAGGACAAAGCCAATCAATGGCAAAATAATGGTTAAGGCAAGCATGTTCATCCGCGCATCTCACTTACTGAATCGATGTTCAGGTTCTGGCGACGACGGTGAAGTTGCAGCAGCAGCGCTAGGCCGATACTCGCTTCTGCCGCCGCGAGGCTGATGGCGAGAATATACATCACCTGACCGTCGGTCTGGCCCCAGTAGCTTCCGGCGACCACAAAGGCCAGCGCAGAGGCGTTAATCATGATTTCCAGACCAATCAGCATAAACAGCAGATTGCGACGGATAACCAGACCAGTTAAGCCAAGAACGAATAAGATTGCCGCGAGGATCAGTCCATGTTGTAAGGGGATCATGCGTGCTCCTCCGTTTTTCTTTTCGCGCTGTCGTCTTTACGATTGCTCAGCACTTCACCCGCACGCTCTTCACGACCGACGTGGAAGGCCACAACCAGACCCGCGAGCAGCAGCATAGAAGCCAGTTCCACCGCCAGTACGTAAGGCCCGAACAGCGTAATACCCACTGCTTTAGCACTGATTGGCGTACCGTCGATACCTTGATCGTTAACACCGAGAATGGCGTAAACAATCACCACCAGCATGATGGCCGACAAAATCGCCGGACCAATCCACACCTGCGGTTTCAGCCACTGGCGTTCCTGTTCAATTTCTGAACCGCCCAGGTTGAGCATCATCACCACGAACACGAACAGCACCATAATGGCACCCGCGTAGACGATAATTTCCAGCGCACCGGCAAAGTAAGCGCCCAGTGAGAAGAACACCCCAGAGATCGCCAGCAGCGAAATAATCAGGTACAGCAGTGCGTGTACCGGATTGGTATGGGTGATCACTCGCAAGGTCGCAAGTATGGCTATCAGGCCACAGATATAAAAAGCGAACTCCATTGCCCCTCTCCTTACGGTAACAGGCTCTTGACGTCGATAGGCTTGGCTTCGTTCTCTGCTTCGCCCTTATCTTTGCCGTCGATTGCCATACCTGCCATCCGGTAGAAGTTATATTCCGGGTATTTGCCCGGACCGGAGATCAGCAGATCCTCTTTCTCGTAAACCAGATCCTGGCGCTTGTATTCCCCCATTTCGAAATCCGGGGTTAACTGAATCGCCGTGGTCGGACAGGCTTCTTCGCACAGGCCACAGAAAATGCAGCGTGAGAAGTTGATGCGGAAAAATTCCGGATACCAGCGACCGTCTTTGGTTTCTGCTTTTTGCAACGAGATACAGCCGACCGGGCAGGCTACCGCACAGAGGTTACAGGCTACGCAACGCTCTTCGCCGTCCGGATCGCGGGTCAGAACGATACGACCACGATAACGGGGCGGCAGATAGACCGGCTCTTCCGGGTACATTCGCGTTTCGCGTTTGGCGAACGCGTGCAGGCCGATCATCCAGATACTACGAACCTGGGTGCCGAAACCTACTAACAATTCTTTTAAGGTCATGGTCTTATTGCCCCTTATTGCGCCTGCCAGAGAATGACAGCCGCCGTTACCAGCAAGTTGATCAGCGTCAGCGGCAGGCAGATTTTCCAGCCGAAGGACATTACCTGGTCATAACGCGGACGCGGTAACGACGCACGAATCAAAATGAACATCATCATAAAGAACGCGGTTTTCAGCGCGAACCAGATGAATGGCGGTAACAACGGGCCTTGCCAGCCACCGAAGAACAGCGTCACCATCAATGCAGAGATGGTCACAATCCCGATGTACTCACCCACGAAGAACAGACCGAACTTCATACCGGAATATTCAATGTGGTAACCATCCGCCAGTTCCTGCTCGGCTTCCGGCTGGTCAAACGGGTGACGGTGACACACCGCCACGCCCGCGATGGCAAAGGTAATAAAACCAAAGAATTGCGGGATGACGTTCCACACATGCGCCTGGCTGTTGACGATGTCGGTCATGTTGAATGAACCGGCCTGCGCCACCACGCCCATCAGGGAAAGCCCGAGGAACACTTCGTAGCTCAGAGTCTGCGCAGAAGCACGCATCGCCCCCAGCAACGAGTATTTGTTGTTACTTGACCAGCCCGCAAACAGCACCGCGTAGACCGCCAGACCGGCCATCATCAGGAAGAACAAAATCCCGATGTTCAGGTCGGCAACCACCCAACCTGGGCTGACTGGCACAATCGCAAAGGCCAGCAGCAGCGAGGTAAAGGCAATCATCGGTGCCAGGGTAAAGATGACGCGATCCGAGAATTTCGGGATCCAGTCTTCTTTAAAGAACATCTTGATCATGTCCGCAACCAGCTGGAGCGAACCGCCCCAGCCAACACGGTTAGGTCCGTAACGGTTCTGGAACAGACCCAGCAGGCGACGTTCGCCAAAGCTCATGAATGCCCCACAGGTGACAACCACCAGCAGGATCACCACCGCTTTGAGGATGGTCAGCAGGATCTCAATCAGTTCCGGTGATATCCAACTCATTGTTGTGCCTCCTTGAGATCCTCAAGATGCGCGCCAGCCAGCACCGGAGCAATGCCGGACATACCCATCGGCAAGCCCACCTGCCCTGCCGTCAGCCCTTCGGCGATTTCAACCGGCAGAGTGACCGTGTTGCCATCGTAGCTAAAGGAGACGCGAGTGCCCGCGTTCACACCCAACTTCGCGGCATCCGCCGGGTTAAGTTTGATGTACGGCTGTGGCATACGGCTCTGGAAAACCGGAGCACGCTGTGACAATTCATCGCTGCCAAACAGGTGGTAGTACGGCGCGATACGCCATTTCCCGTCTTGCGGCTGGAAGCGTGCCGGTACGCTGGTGAAGTAATCCAGACCATTTTCGCTGGTTTCAAACAGACGCACGCCTGGATCGCCAAAGCGCAGTTTGCCGCCCACTTCGTCCTGGAATTTGTTCCACGCCTGCGGGGAGTTCCAGCCCGGTGCCCAGGCAAACGGCACTTGCGAACGGTGCGCGGTCGGCTGGTTGTTACCTTCCATCGAGAAGGTGAACATGGTGTCAATATCCTGCGGCTGACGCGGCTCATGAACGCTGATGTTGGCGCGCATGGCGGTACGACCGCTGTAACGGTGCGGCTCACGGGCCAGTTTCTGCCCACGAATACGGAATGTCGCATCCGGCGCAGCATCTTTGATACCTGCCAGTTCCGGGATTTTCGCCACAACAGCGTCAATCACGTGGTCGAGCTGCGTCCAGTCCACTTCACGGCTCAGCAGGGTGCTGTGCAGCGAGTGTAACCAGCGCCAGCTTTCCAGCATGACAGTTTTGCTGTCGTAATAAGCCGGATCGTAAACCTGGAAGAAACGTTGGGCGCGACCTTCATTATTAATTACCGTACCGTCGCTTTCAGCAAAGCTGGCGGCGGAAAGTACCAGATGGGCGTTTTCCATAATCGCTGTGCGTTGATGGTCAACCACCATCACCAGCGGCGCTTTCGCCAGCGCAGCATTCACGCGGGTAGCGGAAGCGTGACGATGCAGATCGTTTTCCAGCACCACCACCGCGTCGGCGCGTCCGGTTTCCAGTTCGGTTAACGCTTCTTCAAGCGATCCACCGCCCATAATGCCCAGCCCCATGCTGTTGACGGAACGGGCAATCATGGTGATACCGACGTCAGCGCCGCGACCTTTCAGGGCTTTTGCGACGTTAGCCGCCGCCTGAATAACTTCAGCGCTGCCGGCGTTCGTCCCGGAGATAATCAACGGTTTCTTCGCCCCCGCCAGAGCCTGCACGATGACGTCGATTTTGCTTTGCAGCTCAGGTTCGATACCGTCAACCGCTGGTGCTGAGTTGTCCAGCGCATGGGCGATGGCAAAACCTAAACGCGCCTGATCTTCAACCGGTGCGCGGTAAGTCCACGCCGCGATATCATCCAGACGGGTGTCATCAACGTTGGTAACAAACAGCGGATGCTTCGCTCGTTGGCCAATATTGAGGATTGCCGCAATCTGCCAGTCAGCCACTTTCTGTGCTGCCGCCATTTCGCGCGCTTTACCTTTCACCGCCTGACGCACTGCCAGCGCGACACGCGCCCCGGTCTGGGTAACGTCTTCGCCCAGCACCAGTACCGCATCGTAAGATTCGATTTCGCGCAGTGCCGGCGTATAAATACCACCTTCACGCAGCACTTTCAGCGCCAGCTGCAGACGCTCCTGCTCACCGTGAGCGATACCGGTGTAGAAGTTTTCTTCGCCCACCAGCTCACGCAGCGCAAAGTTGCTTTCCACGCTGGCACGCGGAGAACCAATGCCGATCACTTTCTTCGACTGACGCAGAATATCTGCCGCGCCCTGCATTGCCTGTTCGGCGTTGAGGGTAATGAAATCATCGCCACGACGCTGTACTGGCTGACGCGGACGATCTTTCAGGTTGACGTAACCGTAACCGAAACGACCACGGTCGCAGAGGAAGTAGTGGTTTACTGTACCGTTGTAACGGTTTTCGATTCGACGCAGTTCGCCATAACGCTCGCCGGGGCTGATGTTACAGCCGATGGAACATTGCTGGCAGATGCTCGGCGCAAACTGCATATCCCATTTACGGTTGTAACGCTCGGAGTGCGTTTTGTCGGTGAATACGCCGGTCGGGCAAATCTCGACCAGATTACCGGAAAATTCGCTTTCCAGCGTGCCGTCTTCCGGGCGACCGAAGTAGACGTTGTCGTGCGCACCGTAAACGCCCAGGTCCGTGCCGTCAGCGTAATCTTTGTAGTAACGCACGCAGCGGTAACAGGCGATGCAGCGGTTCATTTCGTGAGAGATGAATGGCCCCAAATCCTGATTACGGTGGGTACGTTTGGTGAAACGGTAGCGACGGAAGCTGTGTCCGGTCATCACGGTCATATCCTGAAGATGGCAGTTACCGCCTTCTTCACATACCGGACAGTCGTGCGGGTGGTTGGTCATTAACCACTCGACCACACTTTCACGGAACTGTTTCGCTTCTTCATCGTCAATGGAAATAAAGGTGCCATCGGAAGCCGGTGTCATACAGGACATCACCAGGCGACCACGCGTGTCTTCCGCGTTTTGGTATTGCTTCACCGCACACTGGCGGCAAGCACCGACGCTTCCCAGCGCCGGATGCCAGCAAAAGTAAGGAATATCAAGGCCCAGAGACAGACAAGCTTCCAGCAAGTTGTCCGCTCCGTTGACCTCGTATTCTTTGCCGTCTACATGAATTGTAGCCATTAGCATGCTTCCAGTTTTCTCAGTCAGAGACTGAGCGTTAATCGAAATTCGGTTACCAGCGCTCTTTCAGCAGGTTCGGCTGAATCCCATTAATCAAATGGGTATTGCTGAACGGCTGTTTGATTCCCGCCTCAAATTCTTCGCGGAAATATTTGATGGCGCTCTGTAACGGCTCCACTGCACCAGGTGCGTGGGCACAGAAAGTTTTACCCGGGCCTAAGAATCGACACAGTTGCTCAAGTGTTTCGATATCGCCCGGCTGACCTTCGCCACGCTCCAGCGCACGCAGAATTTTCACGCTCCACGGCAGACCGTCGCGGCACGGCGTACACCAGCCGCAGGACTCACGGGCGAAAAACTCTTCCAGGTTACGCACCAGCGACACCATGTTGATCTCATGGTCAACCGCCATCGCCAGCGCCGTACCCAGACGGCTTCCCGCTTTACCGATACTTTCGAATTCCATCGGCAGATCAAGGTGCGCTTCGGTCAGGAAGTCGGTACCCGCGCCGCCTGGCTGCCAGGCTTTGAATTTCAGACCGTCACGCATACCACCGGCGTAATCTTCGAGGATCTCGCGTGCGGTGGTGCCGAATGGCAGTTCCCACAGGCCCGGATTTTTCACCCGACCGGAGAAGCCCATCAGCTTGGTGCCAGCATCTTTACTTTTCGAGATGTTCTGATACCACTCCACGCCGTTAGCGAGGATCGCCGGAACGTTACACAGGGTTTCGACGTTATTGACACAGGTCGGTTTGCCCCATGCACCGGAGGTTGCCGGGAATGGTGGCTTCGAGCGCGGGTTAGCGCGACGCCCTTCCAGGGAGTTGATTAACGCTGTTTCTTCCCCGCAGATGTAGCGCCCTGCCCCGGTATGGACGAACAGTTCGAAATCGAAACCTGTTCCCATAATGTTTTTGCCAAGCAGGCCTGCTTCGGTGGCTTCGGCAATGGCACGGCGCAGATTCACTGCCGCTTCGATATATTCGCCGCGCAGGAAGATGTAGCCACGGTACGCTTTCAGCGCAAACGCGGAGATGAGCATACCTTCCACCAGCAGGTGCGGCAGTTGTTCCATCAGCAGGCGGTCTTTATAGGTGCCCGGCTCCATTTCATCCGCGTTACACAGCAGGTAACGGATGTTCATGGATTCGTCTTTCGGCATCAGGCTCCACTTCAGACCAGTCGAAAAGCCCGCGCCGCCGCGCCCTTTCAGACCAGCGTCTTTTACCTGATTAACGATTTCGTCCGGAGACAGCCCGGTCAGCGCCTTACGCGCGCCTTCGTAACCGTTTTTGCTGCGATATTCGTCCAGCCACACTGGCTGTTTGTCATCGCGCAGACGCCAGGTCAGCGGATGCGTTTCGGGAGTTCGGATAATGTTTTTCATTTATACCGCTCCAGCAGTTCAGGAATCGCTTCCGGGGTCAGATGCGCGTGAGTGTCCTCATCGATCATCATGTTTGGCCCTTTATCACAGTTCCCCAGGCAGCAAGTTGGCAGCAGCGTAAAGCGACCGTCAAATGTCGTTTGCCCTGGTTTGATGTTCAGCTTTTTCTCGAGCGCCGCCTGAATACCCTGATAACCGTTGATATGACAGACCACGCTGTCGCAATAACGGATCACATGGCGACCAACCGGCTGGCGGAAGATCTGGCTATAAAACGTTGCCACACCTTCGACGTCGCTCGCCGGAATACCCAGCACATCGGCGATCGCGTGGATCGCGCCATCCGGCACCCAGCCACGCTGCTTCTGAACGATTTTCAGCGCTTCAATGGACGCCGCACGCGGGTCTTCGTAGTGGTGCATTTCGTGCTCAATCGCTTCACGCTCTGCCGCACTCAGCTCAAAAGCCTCGGTTTGTGGTTGTTGATTCTCGTGCATAATTAGCGGTCCACATCTGACATAACAAAATCGATACTGCCCAGATAAACAATCAGGTCAGACACCAGGCTGCCGCGGATCGCCGCCGGAATTTGCTGCAAATGCGCATAACTCGGCGTACGGATACGGGTGCGATAACTCATGGTGCTACCGTCGCTGGTCAGGTAGTAACTGTTGATCCCCTTGGTCGCCTCAATCATCTGGAAAGATTCATTGGCTGGCATCACCGGACCCCACGACACTTGCAGGAAGTGGGTGATCAGGGTTTCGATATGTTGCAGCGTGCGCTCTTTCGGCGGCGGCGTGGTCAGCGGGTGATCCGCTTTGAACGGGCCTTCCGGCATGTTGTTGAGGCACTGCTCAAGAATGCGCAGACTCTGGCGCAGCTCTTCCACTTTCAGCATTACGCGGGTGTAGCAGTCAGAAACACCACCACCCACCGGGATTTCAAAGTCGAAGTTTTCATAGCCAGAATAAGGACGCGCCTTACGCACGTCGAAGTCGATCCCGGTGGCGCGCAGGCCCGCGCCAGTGGTGCCCCACTCCAGCGCCTCTTTCGCGCCATAGGCGGCAACGCCCTGGGAACGACCTTTCAGAATGGTGTTTTGCAGCGCCGCTTTCTCGTAAGACGCCAGACGTTTCGGCATCCAGTCGAGGAACTCACGCAGCAGGCGATCCCAGCCGCGCGGCAGGTCGTGCGCTACGCCGCCAATACGGAACCACGCCGGGTGCATACGAAAACCAGTGATTGCTTCCACCAGATCGTAAATTTTCTGACGATCGGTAAAGGCGAAGAACACTGGCGTCATCGCGCCGACGTCCTGAATAAAGGTGGAGATATACAGCAGATGGCTGTTGATGCGGAACAGCTCAGAAAGCATTACGCGAATGACGTTAACGCGATCCGGCACGGTGATCCCGGCCAGTTTCTCTACAGCCAGCACGTAAGGCATTTCGTTAACGCAGCCGCCGAGGTATTCGATACGGTCGGTATACGGAATGTAGCTATGCCAGGACTGGCGCTCGCCCATTTTCTCCGCACCACGGTGGTGGTAGCCGATGTCTGGTACGCAGTCGACAATCTCTTCGCCATCGAGCTGCAAAACGATACGGAAAGCCCCGTGCGCCGACGGGTGGTTCGGGCCGAGGTTGAGGAACATGAAGTCCTCGTTTTCGGTTCCGCGCTTCATCCCCCACTCTTCCGGTTTGAAGGTCAGGGCTTCCATCTCCAGATCCTGTTTGGCTTTGGTCAGCTCAAACGGCGAGAATTCGGTAGCGCGCGCCGGGTAATCTTTACGCAGCGGGTGACCTTTCCAGGTTTGCGGCATCATGATGCGGCGCAGGTTCGGGTGACCGTCGAAAGTAATGCCAAACAGATCCCAGGTCTCACGCTCATACCAGTTAGCGTTCGGGAACAGTTTGGTGAAGGTCGGTAAGTGCAGGTCGTTTTCTGCCAGCGCCACCTTCAGCATGATGTCGCGGTTACGATCGATAGAAATCAGATGGTAGAAAACGGAAAAATCCGCGGCAGGTAACCCTTCGCGGTGTGTGCGCAGACGTTCGTCCATGCCGTGTAAGTCAAACAGCATGACGTAAGGTTTCGGCAGTTTCTTTAAGAAATCGCCAACTTCCAGTAATTGTTCACGCTTGATCCACACAACGGGAACCCCGGTGCGAGTCGCCTGAACAGTAAAGGCATCCGGCCCAAAACGGTTGCGCAGTTCGCCAATCACCGGATCATCAAGATGATCGCGGGTCTGCCAGGCGGGTTCTTGCGCGGTTAAGTCGGTCATATTGTTCACCATTGCAAATGGTCCGTGGTGACTGTCGGCGCAGTAAGCTTCGCGAAATAGATTTAGGAATAAGCGAAGAAAAATCCCTTTGCCGACAGGCGCAAATTAAATCTCGTCAGGTGTACGCAGGTTGGTTACGGCAATGCGTTCACCGCGCTTGCGTTCGCGCTCTGATTGCATGTTGGCGCGATAAACGCCCTGATCGCCAACCACCCAGGAGAGCGGACGACGTTCTTTACCGATAGATTCCTGCAACAGCATCAGTGCCTGCATGTACGCTTCAGGACGCGGCGGGCAGCCCGGGATATACACATCAACCGGGATAAATTTATCGACGCCCTGCACAACGGAATAAATATCGTACATACCGCCGGAGTTGGCACAGGCCCCCATTGAGATAACCCATTTTGGTTCCAGCATCTGGTCATACAGACGCTGAATAACCGGTGCCATTTTGGTAAAGCAGGTTCCTGCAACGACCATCAGGTCAGCCTGACGCGGCGAAGCTCGCAATACTTCTGCGCCAAAACGCGCCACGTCATGCACCGCGGTAAACGAAGTCACCATCTCAACGTAACAGCAGGAAAGACCGAAGTTATACGGCCAAATTGAGTTTTTACGACCCCAGTTAACCATGTCATTGAGCTTGCCCATAAACACGTTTTTGTTAACTTCTTGCTCCAGAGGGTCGGTTACGATCTCCTGCTTTTGCAGGGGGTAACGGTCGTTCTCACCGTTGGGATCTATGCGGGTGAGCGTATAATCCATCTTAATGCCTCGCGGTTAGCGTTGACGATTAGCGATACTGTTCGTTTCCGGGTTCATACGCTCGCGGCGTGAACGCGCGGGCGTCCAGTCCAGCGCGCCAATACGCACCAGATAAACCAGACCTGCCAGTAACACAAAAATAAAAATTGCAGCTTCCACAAAGCCTACCCAGCCGCTTTCGCGGATAGAGGTTGACCATGCGAACAGATACAGCGCTTCAACGTCGAAGATAACGAAGAACATGGCCACCAGATAAAACTTGGCGGACAGGCGTAAGCGGGCGGAGCCGACCGAGTCGATACCGGATTCAAACGGCACGTTTTTCGACCTCGCGCGTGCGCGACCGCCTAAAAACCAACCGCCTACCAGCATCAGGCAACACAGGCCAATGGCAACGATAAGAAAGATAGCGAATGCCCAGTGATGAGCGATGACTTCAGTGGATGTTGACATACTCATTGCTTACTCATCAAAAGTAGCGCCAGATTCACTGCTCTTCACGGCAGATGGACGCCACATCGATTCATGGGGAGGAATAAAAAAAACCTTACAATCACTGTAGAAATTCTTTTATACAGCTAATTGATGTGGTCTTTTACTCCTTTCTATAACCTTTTGTCAACTTTAACAAAAGTTTCTTCACATTAGTTTACATAATATCAACACCATTAGCATTTAATGCCCTTTCACCCCAGATCCTTGACGACTCCAGGATAATTAGATGTTGTTGAATCGTGTCCGTTGTGAAGCAATGGAAAAAATACGGGTCTATTTTGACAGGAATTTGTGTCGATTCCTCCCCCCAAAAGAGAGTATTTTCTTGATCTGTGACACGCTTTTGTCATTCCATAACAAAAACGCAGCAACAAATTTACGTATTTTTTAACATCATTGTAGCAGGTGATTTTTTTCAGGCGATTATTTGTGCGTTCGGGACGTGAATCTCTGGTGATTGAAAAATGAACAGTTTTGTACGTTCTGCACGATACGAGGAAGGCTTTTTACTAAAAAAAAGCCGCTGGGGTTTAAAACACCCCCAGCGGCTCGTTTTTACACTATTGTCTCAGAAATTATCTATGGTCCGTCGATTACTCGATATCCCTTTCAATCAACAATGAGTCATCGCCTTCCGGAGCAGACATTGGGCTGTATTGCCACGGATTATGGTAGCTCTCCATCGCCTGATAGATCACCTGGGCCAGCTCATTATTACTGGACGGGTCATAGCACAGCAAATATTCGGTATCGGGTAGCGGCGGTAAGCCATCTACTCCACTCAGCACACGCAGGTCTGGACTCATCATCTCGACCGGCCTTGCCGTCACGCCAAGACCGGCTTTTACTGCCGCACGAACTGCCGGAAGCGTCGAGGCGACATAAGCCAGTCGCCATGGAATATCTGCTTTATTAAGCGTCGCCAGCACCATATCGCGAAACGGGCTAGGATCATCCAGCAATACAAGAGGGATCGGCTCGCCTTTTTGCAATACGTATTCCGCTGCGCAGTACCAGTGTGTTGGCGAGGTACGCAGGTTCAATGCCTTAAACGTTGAAGGACGATGGGTGGTTACCATCAAATCCACTTCCTGGGATTCCAGCATTTCTGCCATATAGGCATTACGTTTAACGCGGACATCCAGCGCTAGTTTCGGATAAACCGAACTCACGCGATTTAACAGGAAAGGTAAGATCGTATCGGCAGATTCATCTGAAGCACCGATAGTTAACACGCCCTGAAGATTACTGAACATTAATGATGAGCAGGCCTCATCATTAAAACGCAGAATTTTTCTGGCGTAACCAAGAAGTTGAATGCCATGTTCAGTTAACAGTTTGTTGCGACCGTGACGAGCGAACAGTTCTTTCCCAACAAGTTGTTCCAGACGCTGCATTTGCTGACTTACGGCGGACTGAGTACGACACACAGCGGCAGCTGCGGCAGCAAAAGTGTTCAGATCGGCAACAGCAACAAATGTTCTCAGCAGATCGAGGTCGAGGTTAATTATCGGACGATTTGCACTTATCATATATTATCACTTACTGGCGGCTCATACTGAGCTGGTTAATGCTGTGCACACACAAACAAGCAATTCCATTTGTAATGTGCCTCCCTGGCAGTTTCATCCGGAACCCGGACGAAAGTAAAAATGCATATGAGTTGCACTAAAAAAGCGACTCACATTGTTCCGTTATAATGCCTGAAGTAGATCACAGAATATATCTTCAGGAATCGCATATCTATTAAGTTACTCACTCTTTTGTATTTATGACATGCGCGTGTTTGTATAAATGTAAATGTGAGTCCTTGTTCCACTCTCGTGCAGCATCGCTGGTCATACGCGAACACGTACAAACAGCAATGGTGAGGCGGCATCAAGAGCAGGGATCCGTCATTTATGCGAGCATTTTACCCCAAAAACCTTTTATTTATAAGGGTCATTGCGAATTATCTGATGCAAAGTTATGTTATGTTAGGCAAAGTAATCTTCTATTATTAATAAGCACAACAAAACCTTTTTGAATATTAAATAATAATTAATTAGCATCATCCTCATTCATTAATCCCGCTTAACAATAGTTTCACACCTTGCACCCATTACGACACCTCGGAAATCATCACGCTGTTAAACTCTCCGTAATGCGGAAATATCATCATCACGATTCATTAGTGAATTCTTAAACGAGGCATTTTCAAACAATTATCTTACAGATAAAAAAACCACACTCACAATTAAGAATCAGAACAATTCACTACATAACATTAATTACTAAGCATATACACCTCATTATTTTGCCATTATTAAGTTATTAACAGCACAATCGAGTCTTCCCCTCTGGCAAAATCTTATTCTGCAGACCTTCAAAACGCCGTCCTGGGGGAGTACATTGTTCTAAGCTGACTTCCACGGCAGGGAGTGGCGATAACAGCAAAAAAGGTCAAGATTCATGTCCCCCATTGAAAAATCCAGCAAATTAGAGAATGTCTGTTACGACATCCGTGGTCCGGTGCTGAAAGAAGCAAAACGCCTGGAAGAAGAAGGTAACAAGGTACTGAAACTGAACATCGGCAACCCTGCCCCGTTCGGTTTTGACGCGCCAGATGAAATCCTCGTTGACGTGATTCGCAACCTGCCTACCGCTCAAGGGTATTGCGATTCCAAAGGGCTTTACTCCGCGCGTAAAGCCATCATGCAGCACTACCAGGCTCGTGGCATGCGTGATGTTACCGTGGAAGATATTTACATCGGCAATGGTGTATCGGAGCTTATCGTTCAGGCAATGCAGGCATTGCTGAACAGCGGCGACGAAATGTTGGTTCCTGCACCTGATTACCCACTATGGACCGCGGCGGTTTCGCTCTCCAGCGGTAAAGCGGTGCATTATCTTTGCGATGAATCCTCTGACTGGTTCCCGGACCTTGATGATATTCGCGCTAAAATTACGCCTCGTACGCGTGGGATCGTTATTATCAACCCAAATAACCCAACTGGCGCGGTATATTCCAAAGAGCTTTTAATGGAGATAGTGGAGATTGCACGTCAGCATAATCTCATTATCTTCGCCGATGAAATTTATGACAAAATTCTCTACGACGACGCTGAGCATCACTCAATTGCGCCGCTGGCACCTGATCTGCTGACTATTACCTTTAACGGACTGTCGAAAACGTACCGCGTTGCTGGCTTCCGTCAGGGGTGGATGGTGTTGAACGGGCCGAAAAAACACGCCAAAGGTTACATCGAAGGTCTGGAAATGCTGGCCTCAATGCGCCTGTGTGCTAACGTTCCTGCGCAACACGCCATTCAGACTGCACTAGGCGGTTATCAGAGCATCAGTGAATTTATTACTCCCGGCGGGCGTCTTTATGAGCAGCGTAACCGCGCGTGGGAATTGATCAACGATATTCCGGGCGTTTCCTGCGTGAAACCGCGCGGTGCGCTGTACATGTTCCCGAAAATCGACGCCAAACGCTTTAATATTCACGACGATCAGAAAATGGTGCTGGATTTCCTGTTGCAGGAAAAAGTTCTGTTGGTGCAAGGGACGGCATTCAACTGGCCGTGGCCGGATCACTTCCGCATTGTCACGCTACCGCGTGTCGATGATATCGAGCTGTCTTTGAGTAAGTTCGCGCGTTTCCTTTCTGGTTATCATCAGCTGTAATCTTAATTTCACTGCCGGAGATTGCATCCGGCAGTGTTATCCCGCCACAATGACCTGATGATGTCATCATACGTAAGGTCACTATGAAACAGAGCCATTTTTTTGCCCATCTCTCCCGTCTGAAACTCATTAACCGCTGGCCGCTGATGCGCAACGTGCGGACTGAAAATGTGTCCGAACACAGTTTGCAGGTAGCGATGGTCGCCCATGCGCTGGCAGCTATCAAAAATCGGAAATTTGGCGGTAATGTCAACGCCGAACGTATCGCTTTACTGGCGATGTACCACGATGCCTCAGAAGTGCTTACCGGCGATCTCCCTACCCCGGTGAAATACTTCAATTCGCAAATCGCTCAGGAATACAAGGCTATTGAAAAAATCGCTCAGCAAAAACTGGTCGATATGGTTCCGGAAGAGCTGCAGGATATTTTTGCGCCGTTAATTGACGAGCATGCATATAGCGATGAAGAAAAATCGCTGGTGAAACAGGCAGATGCACTGTGTGCATATCTGAAATGTCTGGAAGAACTCGCGGCGGGAAATAATGAATTCTTGCTGGCAAAAACGCGACTGGAAGCGACGCTTGAAGCGCGCCGCAGCCAGGAGATGGACTACTTCATGGAAGTCTTTGTTCCCAGCTTCCATCTTTCGCTCGATGAGATTAGCCAGGATTCACCGCTGTAAGCAGCCGGAGTCTGCGTCGCATCAGGCAATAAGCGCCGGATGCGACATCAGGCTCTTGTCAAAACGGAAACAGCATCGGGATCATCACCACACAAACCGCCATCACGATAATGGTGAACGGTACCCCCAACTTCACAAAGTCACTGAAGCTGTAATTTCCCGGGCCTAAAACCAGTGTGTTTACCGGTGAAGAAACCGGTGTCATAAAGGCGGCGGATGCTGCCATCGCCACGACCATCGCAAATGGATAAGGCGACACACCCATCGTTTTGGCAGCAGCCAGCGCAATCGGAGCCATCAACACCGCCGTTGCGGTATTAGAGATAAATAGCCCAATAACCGCCGACAAGACAAACAAACAACCCAGCATCATATGTGGCCCGTAACCGCCGCCAATGTCCATCAGCCCTTTCACCGCCAGCGCGACACCTCCCGTTTTCTGTAATGCCACAGCAAACGGCATCATCCCAACGATCAAAATAATGCTCGGCCAGTGAATGGATTTATAGGCGCTTTCAGCATCGATACAGCGGAATTTCCCCATCAGCAGGCAGGCGATGATAGCGGCAACAGGATTAGGGATTTCATCGGTCAGCATTAACGCCACCATTAGCACCAGACAGAAAATCGCATGGGGTGCCTGGCTGTGCGCGGGCGATGCTTCACTCACCTCTTCCGGTAAGTTCAGCGCAACGAAGTCGCGGCCCTGTTTGGCCAGCATACCGATCAGTTTCCAGTTACCCACAACCAGGATGATATCGCCCAGCAGCAGAGGCTCATCCGCCAGCGAACCTTCCAGCGCCACGCCATTGCGCTTTAGCCCCACCACATTCAGTCCGTAGCGGGTACGAAAACCAATTTCGCGCACCGATTTACCAATCAGTTCTGACTCAGGAATTAATGAAATCTCTGCCATGCCCACATCAAGGGCCTGGTCAGAAAAATACTCGCCGCGCAGTACCATCGGCTCCAGCAATTGCTCACTACAAAATTGCCGGAGATCGACATCAGCCGCAGACATATCAATAAGCAAAACGTCACGCGCGCGAAATTCAGAAACCCCATTAACGTTCACGATAACGCGACGAAAACGCCGCCAGCGTTCTACACCGATGACGTTAGCGCCATAACGCTCACGTAATTTGAGATCGTCCAGCCGTTGACCAATCATTGGCGAACCGGGGCGAATAGCCAGACGACGCGCACGCCCGGTCAGTCGATATTCACGGATAAGATCGCGAAAGGTTCGACGCGTCCAGCCTTCGCGCTGTGGGGTCTGGGTATCCCCTTTCAGCATGAAACGCATCACTAACATATACAAAATACCCAGCACCAGCACGACCAGGCCAATAGGTGTTACGCTAAAGAAACTAAAACCATGATAGCCTTCACGCAGCAATTCACTGTTGACTACCAGGTTCGGCGGCGTCGCCACCAGCGTCATCATGCCGCTAATCAGCCCGGCAAAACTTAACGGCATCATCAGGCGCGACGGCGACGTTTGCATACGCATGGCAACGCTTAACACCACGGGAATAAAGATAGCGACAACGCCGGTTGAACTCATAAACGCGCCAAGCCCCGCGACGGTCAGCATCAACAAAACCAACATTTTGATTTCACTGTTGCCCGCCACTTTGACCAGCCATGTCCCCATTACAGTGGCAACACCGGTACGGACCAAACCATCGCCAATAATGAACAAGGCGGCAATCAGGACAACGTTAGGATCGGAAAAGCCGGAAAATACTTCGGGGACCGTCAGCGTTCCGCTTAATGCAAACGCGACAATAACAAACAAAGCGACCGCATCCATACGCACTCTGCCCGTCGCAAACAAGACGATGGCAACGGCCAGTAATGAAAGAACCCAAATCAATTCACCGTTCACAACTTATCCTTGTTAATTGAGGGGGATGACTTGATTCTGCCATAAAAAAGCCCCGACGAGACGGGGCTAAATCATGATCAGGTGTTTCACTGAATAATAACATCGCCATTTGGCTGTTTGGTCACAGTAATTTGCTCCAGACTGTGGAGGACCAAATCGACCTCATTCAGGCGCGGGGTATCTGCCGGAGCGTTAACCGCAATGACATGACAACCCGCCGCCAGGCCTGAAAGCACGCCAGCGGGAGCATCTTCCACCACCACACACTCCTGCGGCGCAAGCCCCAGCAGCTGCGCACCTAACAGATACGCATCAGGTTCTGGTTTTCCGCGCTTCACTCGCTCAGCGGTTACAAACACCTCTGGTGCGGGAAGCCCAGCTATTTTATGGCGCGCTCGCGCTACCGGCATGGAGCCAGAAGTCACAATGGCCCACGGAATACCTGCTTTATTCAAATGATTGAGTAAGGCGATTGCCCCCGGAAGCGCGGTAATACCTTCGGTTTCCGTGGCCTCGATGTGCTCCAGACGCGTAAACTCGGCGGCAATATCAGCCTCGGATTTGCCCGCCATAAAATGGCGCAGAGAGGTGATCGCCTGTTTACCGTGAATGAAAGCCAGCACCTCTTCCGGCGCTAACCCATGACGTCTGGCCCAGTTGCTCCACGCCCGCTCTACCGCAGGCAGGGAATCCACCAGCGTTCCATCAAGATCAAACAGAAAACCTTTGCACCGCACGCGGACCTCCTCAGGCGTTGATAATTTGATTAATTTCGTTGGCGCTCAAATGGTACTGACGCGGGCAGGCATGCCACACATTAAGCATGCGCTGATATTTTTCCCACATTGGCGTCTGGGCGTTAAAACCGTGAGTTCCGGCGTCAAAATGGGTATAGCGCCCTTCCACATTAACCATAAAGCGGACATAACCGAGGTAACGTGCTTCAGTGGCGGCGTCAAAGCCGAGGAAGGTGACACGACGTTCATCGATGGATTGCTGGTCCTGCAAATTAGACCAGGAAACATGCAACGCATGATACATCTCCATAATGTCGATGATAGTGCGGCAGGTTTCTTCTTTCAGCTCGCCAAACTCGCGATCCAGTTCACGCATCTGTAATCCATAACCACGCTCAATGATTGTTTGCAGGCGACGGTAACGTTCAGCATTTGCCGGATCGAGCATAGTCATCATCTTGTACTGGTTAGACAAAATAAGACGTTGCGCGTTGGTCATTTCCATTGTTGACTCCTGTATCACTCTATTACGGTGAAAAAAAGAAGGCTGAGTATGCCTTCTTTTATATGCGTAATCAGGGGTCAATTACAAATCATCAAGGAAAGTTTTATCCAGTTGTTTGAAGGCGCGCTTAAGCGTGTCAGCTAATGCCTGGTAATCAGGCTTGCCTTCAACGGGTGCCAACACCTGTCCAGACTCCTGCAATTTACCGCGAACTTCATAAAACCAGTTAAGGATTGCAGGGGGTAATGGCGTTACAGAACGTTTGCCCAGCCACCACAATCCCTGCATGGGTAAACTTAAAGCGAACAGCGCAGTGGCAACTGCCGGCCCAAGCTGACCGCCCAGGGCAATCTGCCAGCAGAGAGTAAATACGGCGATCGGCGGCATAAAACGGATCGCATAACGCGTCATCTTGATAACGCGATTTTCGACAAAGACCGGGGCAAGGCGTTTTTCCAGCGGCCACGTCTTTGAGTAATACTGTCCCCGGCGAAACAAGCTAAAAAAATTAACAGAACGATTATCCGGCGTTGACATGCTTCACCTCAACTTCACATATAAAGATTCAAAAATTTGTGCAAATTCACAACTCAGCGGGACAACGTTCAAAACATTTTGTCTTCCATACCCACTATCAGGTATCCTTTAGCAGCCTGAAGGCCTAAGTAGTACATATTCATTGAGTCGTCAAATTCATATACATTATGCCATTGGCTGAAAATTACGCAAAATGGCATAGACTCAAGATATTTCTTCCATCATGCAAAAAAAATTTGCAGTGCATGATGTTAATCATAAATGTCGGTGTCATCATGCGCTACGCTCTATGGCTCCCTGACGTTTTTTTAGCCACGTATCAATTATAGGTACTTCCATGTCGAGTAAGTTAGTACTGGTTCTGAACTGCGGTAGTTCTTCACTGAAATTTGCCATCATCGATGCAGTAAATGGTGAAGAGTACCTTTCTGGTTTAGCCGAATGTTTCCACCTGCCCGAAGCACGTATCAAATGGAAAATGGACGGCAATAAACAGGAAGCGGCTTTAGGTGCAGGCGCCGCTCACAGCGAAGCGCTCAACTTTATCGTTAATACTATTCTGGCACAAAAACCAGAACTGTCTGCGCAGCTGACTGCTATCGGTCACCGTATCGTACACGGCGGCGAAAAGTATACCAGCTCCGTAGTGATCGATGAGTCTGTTATTCAGGGTATCAAAGATGCAGCTTCTTTTGCACCGCTGCACAACCCGGCTCACCTGATCGGTATCGAAGAAGCTCTGAAATCTTTCCCACAGCTGAAAGACAAAAACGTTGCTGTATTTGACACCGCGTTCCACCAGACTATGCCGGAAGAGTCTTACCTCTACGCCCTGCCGTACAACCTGTACAAAGAGCACGGCATCCGTCGTTACGGCGCGCACGGCACCAGCCACTTCTATGTAACCCAGGAAGCGGCAAAAATGCTGAACAAACCGGTAGAAGAACTGAACATCATCACCTGCCACCTGGGCAACGGTGGTTCCGTTTCTGCTATCCGCAACGGTAAATGCGTTGACACCTCTATGGGCCTGACCCCGCTGGAAGGTCTGGTCATGGGTACCCGTTCTGGTGATATCGATCCGGCGATCATCTTCCACCTGCACGACACCCTGGGCATGAGCGTTGACGCAATCAACAAACTGCTGACCAAAGAGTCTGGCCTGCTGGGTCTGACCGAAGTGACCAGCGACTGCCGCTATGTTGAAGACAACTACGCGACGAAAGAAGACGCGAAGCGCGCAATGGACGTTTACTGCCACCGCCTGGCGAAATACATCGGTGCCTACACTGCGCTGATGGATGGTCGTCTGGACGCTGTTGTATTCACCGGTGGTATCGGTGAAAATGCCGCGATGGTTCGTGAACTGTCTCTGGGCAAACTGGGCGTGCTGGGCTTTGAAGTTGATCATGAACGCAACCTGGCTGCACGTTTCGGCAAATCTGGTTTCATCAACAAAGAAGGTACCCGTCCTGCGGTGGTTATCCCAACCAACGAAGAACTGGTTATCGCGCAAGACGCGAGCCGCCTGACTGCCTGATTTCACACCGCCAGCTCAGCTGGCGGTGCTGTTTTGTAACCCGCCAAATCGGCGGTAACGAAAGAGGATAAACCGTGTCCCGTATTATTATGCTGATCCCTACCGGAACCAGCGTCGGTCTGACCAGCGTCAGCCTTGGCGTGATCCGTGCAATGGAACGCAAAGGCGTTCGTCTGAGCGTTTTCAAACCTATCGCTCAGCCGCGTACCGGTGGCGATGCGCCCGATCAGACTACGACTATCGTGCGTGCGAACTCTTCCACCACGACGGCCGCTGAACCGCTGAAAATGAGCTACGTTGAAGGTCTGCTTTCCAGCAATCAGAAAGATGTGCTGATGGAAGAGATCGTCGCAAACTACCACGCTAACACCAAAGACGCTGAAGTCGTTCTGGTTGAAGGTCTGGTCCCGACACGTAAGCACCAGTTTGCCCAGTCTCTGAACTACGAAATCGCTAAAACGCTGAATGCGGAAATCGTCTTCGTTATGTCTCAGGGCACTGACACCCCGGAACAGCTGAAAGAGCGTATCGAACTGACCCGCAACAGCTTCGGCGGTGCCAAAAACACCAACATCACCGGCGTTATCGTTAACAAACTGAACGCACCGGTTGATGAACAGGGTCGTACTCGCCCGGATCTGTCCGAGATTTTCGACGACTCTTCCAAAGCTAAAGTAAACAATGTTGA
Source organism: Escherichia sp. WS3227_2 (assembly GCF_046486495.1). NCBI lineage: Bacteria > Pseudomonadati > Pseudomonadota > Gammaproteobacteria > Enterobacterales > Enterobacteriaceae > Escherichia > Escherichia sp. WS3227_2. Next base: position 68,485 of record NZ_JBJQLG010000016.1, on the reverse strand, counting down.
TCCGGCGAAGCTGCAAGAATCCAGCCCGCTGCCGGTTCTCGGCGCGGTGCCGTGGAGCTTTGACCTGATCGCGACTCGTGCGATCGATATGGCTCGCCACCTGAATGCGACCATCATCAACGAAGGCGACATCAATACTCGCCGCGTTAAATCCGTCACTTTCTGCGCACGCAGCATTCCACACATGCTGGAGCACTTCCGTGCCGGTTCTCTGCTGGTGACTTCCGCAGACCGTCCTGACGTGCTGGTTGCCGCTTGCCTGGCTGCCATGAACGGCGTAGAAATCGGTGCCCTGCTGCTGACTGGCGGCTACGAAATGGACGCGCGCATTTCTAAACTGTGCGAACGTGCTTTCGCTACCGGCCTGCCGGTATTTATGGTGAACACCAACACCTGGCAGACTTCTCTGAGCCTGCAGAGCTTCAACCTGGAAGTTCCGGTTGACGATCACGAGCGTATCGAGAAAGTTCAGGAATACGTTGCTAACTACATCAACGCTGACTGGATCGATTCTCTGACTGCCACTTCTGAGCGCAGCCGTCGTCTGTCTCCGCCAGCGTTCCGTTATCAGCTGACTGAACTTGCGCGCAAAGCGGGCAAACGTATCGTTCTGCCGGAAGGTGACGAACCGCGTACCGTTAAAGCAGCCGCTATCTGTGCTGAACGTGGTATCGCAACTTGCGTACTGCTGGGTAATCCGGCAGAGATCAACCGTGTTGCAGCGTCTCAGGGTGTAGAACTGGGTGCAGGCATTGAAATCGTTGATCCAGAAGTGGTTCGCGAAAGCTATGTTGGTCGTCTGGTCGAGCTGCGTAAGAACAAAGGCATGACCGAAACCGTTGCCCGAGAACAGCTGGAAGACAACGTGGTTCTCGGTACGCTAATGCTGGAACAGGATGAAGTTGATGGTCTGGTTTCCGGTGCTGTTCACACTACCGCAAACACCATCCGTCCGCCGCTGCAGCTGATCAAAACGGCTCCGGGCAGCTCCCTGGTATCTTCCGTGTTCTTCATGCTGCTGCCGGAACAGGTTTACGTTTACGGTGACTGTGCGATCAACCCGGATCCGACCGCAGAACAGCTGGCAGAAATCGCGATTCAATCCGCTGATTCCGCTGCGGCCTTCGGTATCGAACCGCGCGTTGCTATGCTCTCCTACTCCACCGGGACTTCTGGTGCTGGTAGCGACGTAGAAAAAGTTCGCGAAGCAACTCGTCTGGCGCAGGAAAAACGTCCTGACCTGATGATCGACGGTCCGCTGCAGTACGACGCTGCGGTAATGGCTGACGTTGCGAAATCCAAAGCGCCGAACTCTCCGGTTGCTGGTCGCGCTACCGTGTTCATCTTCCCGGATCTGAACACCGGTAACACCACCTACAAAGCGGTACAGCGTTCTGCCGACCTGATCTCCATCGGGCCGATGCTGCAAGGTATGCGCAAACCGGTTAACGACCTGTCCCGTGGCGCACTGGTTGACGATATCGTCTACACCATCGCGCTGACTGCGATTCAGTCTGCACAGCAGCAGTAATCTCGTCATCATCCGCAGCTTTGCGCTGCGGATATCTGAACCGGAAATAGTGACTATTTCCGGTTTTTTATTCTCTTAATTTGCATTAATCCTTTCTGATTATCTTGCTTAACTGCGCTGCATCAATGAATTACGCCATCTCAATTTGCATACTTACCACTTTGTTTTGTGCAAGGGAATATTTGCGCTATGTCCGCAATCACTGAATCTAAACCAACAAGAAGATGGGCAATGCCCGATACGTTGGTGATTATCTTTTTTGTTGCTATTTTAACCAGCCTTGCCACCTGGGTAGTTCCGGTGGGGATGTTTGACAGTCAGGAAGTGCAGTATCAGGTTGATGGTCAAACAAAAACACGCAAAGTCGTAGATCCACACTCATTTCGCATTCTGACTAACGAAGCAGGCGAACCTGAGTATCACCGCGTACAGCTGTTCACGACGGGCGATGAACGCCCGGGCCTGATGAACTTCCCGTTTGAAGGGTTAACCTCAGGATCGAAATACGGGACAGCCGTTGGCATCATCATGTTTATGCTGGTGATTGGCGGCGCGTTTGGCATTGTGATGCGTACAGGAACCATTGATAACGGTATCCTGGCGCTTATTCGCCATACCCGCGGGAATGAAATTCTCTTTATTCCTGCGCTCTTTATTCTGTTTTCACTTGGCGGCGCGGTATTTGGTATGGGAGAAGAGGCCGTCGCCTTTGCCATTATCATCGCACCGCTAATGGTCCGGCTGGGCTATGATAGTATTACCACCGTCCTGGTGACCTATATCGCCACGCAAATCGGTTTTGCCAGTTCGTGGATGAACCCGTTTTGTGTGGTCGTTGCTCAGGGGATTGCCGGCGTTCCGGTGCTTTCTGGCTCCGGGTTGCGCATCGTGGTGTGGGTTATCGCCACTCTGATTGGCCTGATCTTTACCATGGTGTACGCCTCACGAGTGAAAAAGAATCCTCTTCTGTCACGCGTGCATGAGTCCGACCGCTTCTTTCGTGAAAAGCAGGCTGATGTTGAACAACGTCCGTTTACCTTTGGTGACTGGCTGGTATTGATTGTCCTGACCGCCGTAATGGTCTGGGTGATTTGGGGCGTGATCGTTAATGCCTGGTTTATTCCTGAAATTGCCAGCCAGTTCTTCACCATGGGTCTGGTGATTGGCATCATCGGTGTTGTTTTCCGCCTTAACGGCATGACGGTTAATACCATGGCTTCATCCTTTACCGAAGGGGCGCGAATGATGATCGCCCCTGCCCTGCTGGTGGGTTTCGCCAAAGGGATTTTGCTGCTGGTCGGTAATGGTGAAGCGGGTGATGCCAGCGTGTTAAATACCATCCTCAACAGCATTGCCAATGCCATTAGCGGTCTGGATAACGCGGTCGCGGCCTGGTTTATGTTGCTCTTCCAGGCGGTATTTAATTTCTTCGTGACGTCTGGTTCTGGTCAGGCGGCGTTAACCATGCCGTTACTGGCACCGCTTGGCGATCTGGTCGGTGTTAACCGTCAGGTTACCGTGCTGGCGTTCCAGTTTGGTGATGGCTTCAGCCACATCATTTACCCGACCTCAGCTTCGTTAATGGCAACGCTCGGTGTTTGCCGGGTGGACTTCCGTAACTGGCTGAAGGTGGGCGCGACACTGCTTGGACTGCTGTTTATTATGTCCAGCGTCGTGGTGATCGGCGCTCAGTTGATGGGCTACCACTAAAAATGTTAAGAGCCGCAATTGCGGCTCTTTTTTCATTCTGCCGTTTCAGTCTCTACGGCTTCATTTTTGGCATTGCGCTTCATCCACAACGCCAGCGCTTTCAGCGAGTCTGGAGTGAACTCATCGCAGCGTGCGGTGATTTCTTCCGGCGTCAGCCAGCAAACTTCACTGACTTCATCTTCCTGTAGAGCGAAGGGACCGTGAGAGACGCAACTGAACAACGCGCCCCAGACTCGGCAATTTTTATCTTCGAAATAGAACTGCCCGTGCTCGGCAAAGGGGACACCGGCAATGCCCAACTCTTCTTCCGCTTCGCGACGCGCGGATTCCAGCAGTTGCTCATCGGCCTGGACTACACCGCCTGCGGTCGCATCTAACATGCCGGGTAAAAAGTCTTTTGTCTCGGTACGACGCTGGACCAGAATTTTGCCCATGCCATCATGCACGACGATGTAAGTTGCACGATGACGCAGACACTGTGCCCGCATTTGTTCCCGGCTGGCTTGTGCAATGACTTCGTTCTCTTCATTGACAATATCCACCCATTCAGTACTTGCCAAACGACGCTGTTCCATTATCAGGAAACCTTCTTTTTCTGGCGCTCTTACGGCGCATTTTGAGTTGTGGGTAAATTACGGATTAATCGCGACCTGCGCAATGATACTTTGATCATTGAGTGCGATTACACTAAGTACGTCATTATCCAGCATGCCATAACTCGCCGGATGACCGCCTTTCGGAATACTCACCGAGCCGGGGTTAAAGTGGAAAATCTCCCCCCGCTGTTCTGCCACTGGCAAATGAGTATGACCGTACACCAGCACATCGTTCTGGTTTAAAGCAGGTAGATTTTCCGGGCCAAAAAGATGACCATGCGTCAAAAACAGACGTTGTTTTTCCAGTAATACCTGTTGCCACGGCGCGGTTATCGGGAAATGCAGCAGCATTTGATCCACTTCGCTGTCGCAGTTGCCGCGCACAGCGATAACCTTATGTGCCACTTCATTAAGCCGTTCAGCGACTTTGGCTGGCGCGTAACCCTCCGGTAAAGCATTACGCGGGCCGTGATTCAACACGTCGCCAAGGATCACCAGCCACTGGGCACCGCTTTGGACAAACAACTCCAGAACACGTTCCGTCGCCGGTAACGACCCATGAATGTCCGATGCAAACATCAGTTTCATCACTCACTCCTCGTCGAAAAAACGTAAGCTATGATACTGGATTCTGTCGTCGCTATCAGCCAGATTGCTTCGCCGAAAGTGCAATAAAACGCTGCACAGACGCTCGCTGCCACTGGAATGTCGCATAATCCACCAGGCGTTCCGGCACCTCATCGCCATGTAGTACCAGGCGGTTAATCATTAGCGCCAGATCAGTATCAGCAATGCACCATTCACCAAATAAATTCGGCTGCCCCAGTGCTAACAAATGTTCTGCCATCGCGAACAGTTTCTCTGCACTGGCTTTTCCCTCCGCCGTTAATGGCGCTTTTTTCGCACCCGCAAAAACGACATCTGTCGAACGTTCTTCGCGGATGGGCATCAGATCGCTACGCAGCCAGGCCTGAATCTGTCGTGCACGCGCACGATTTTCTAAATCAAGCGGATAAATGCGTTCCCAGGTCGGTGGCGCAAATCGATCTTCCAGATACTCCGCAATGGCAGAAGATTCACTCAACTCAAAATCATCGATTTGTAATAACGGCACACGGCGTGTCTGACCGTAACCTTGCCACGTCGGCTGCAAATGTTCACCGCTGTCGAGGTCGATGGTCTTGATATGAAACGACAGGCCTTTTTCCTGCAACGCCACCCAGGCGGATAACACATAAGGGGAGAAAAAATGAGCATCTGACCAAAGCGTGATAGCGGGTTTACTCATTATGTCCTCGGCAATAAAGGTGGCTAGCTATCAAACTATAGAGCCTTTTTGTCACTGTCACGTGACGAATACTCACGCAAGTCGCCGCGCTTTCTATACTTGTGGTGTTCAGATGATTAGACAACCGGAGCTGCAATGATCGATCTCTATTTCGCCCCGACACCAAATGGTCACAAAATTACGCTGTTTCTCGAAGAAGCAGGGCTGGATTATCGCTTGATAAAGGTAGACCTGGGGAAAGGCGGTCAGTTTCGCCCGGAATTTTTGCACATTTCGCCTAACAACAAAATTCCGGCAATTGTTGATCATTCTCCAGCCGATGGCGGCGAACCGCTAAGCCTCTTTGAGTCTGGTGCCATTTTGTTGTATCTGGCTGAGAAAACGGGACTCTTTTTGAGTCATGAAATGCGTGAACGCGCCGCCACATTACAGTGGTTATTCTGGCAGGTAGGCGGACTGGGGCCGATGCTTGGGCAGAATCATCATTTTAATCACGCAGCCCCCCAAACCATTCCTTACGCTATTGAACGTTATCAGGTTGAAACTCAGCGTCTGTACCATGTACTGAACAAGCGACTGGAAAACTCGCCCTGGCTGGGAGGTGAGAACTACAGCATTGCGGATATTGCCTGCTGGCCGTGGGTTAATGCCTGGACTCGCCAGCGAATTGACCTCGCAATGTATCCGGCAGTCAAGAACTGGCATGAGCGGATCCGTTCGCGCCCTGCCACCGGTCAGGCACTGCTAAAAGCACAACTCGGTGATGAGCGTTCGGATAGTTAACAGAAACAGGTTCTCGTGTATTATTTCATCCTAAGTAAAACAACGGAGAACCTGCAATGGCACAACCTGCCGCTATTATTCGTATAAAGAACCTTCGTTTACGTACGTTTATCGGAATTAAGGAAGAAGAAATTAACAACCGTCAGGATATTGTTATCAATGTGACTATCCACTATCCCGCCGATAAAGCGCGCACCAGCGAAGATATCAACGATGCGCTGAATTATCGCACCGTAACGAAAAACATTATTCAGCATGTAGAGAATAACCGTTTCTCTTTGCTGGAAAAATTAACTCAGGATGTGCTCGATATCGCACGTGAACATCACTGGGTGACGTATGCTGAAGTGGAGATCGATAAACTGCACGCGCTGCGCTACGCCGATTCGGTATCCATGACCTTAAGCTGGCAGCGTTAACCGCCATATCGGGAGGCTGCATGAACATAGTGATCACCGGAGGGACGGGATTAATTGGTCGCCATTTGATTCCACGTTTGCTGGAGCTGGGCCATCAAATCACGGTAATGACGCGTAACCCGCAGAAAGCCAGTTCTGTTCTCGGCCCTCGGGTGACACTATGGCAAGGGCTTGCCGATCAAAGCAACCTCAACGGCGTTGATGCGGTAATCAACCTGGCCGGAGAACCGATTGCTGATAAACGCTGGACTCACGAGCAAAAAGAGCGTCTCTGCCAAAGCCGCTGGAATATCACGCAAAAACTGGTCGATTTGATTAATGCCAGCGACACGCCACCGTCGGTACTCATTTCCGGCTCGGCAACGGGCTTTTATGGCGACTTAGGTGAAGTGGTGGTTACCGAAGAGGAACCGCCGTATAACGAATTTACCCATAAACTCTGCGCCCGCTGGGAAGAAATTGCCTGTCGGGCACAAAGTGACAAAACGCGAGTGTGCCTGCTGCGTACCGGCGTAGTGCTGGCACCGGATGGCGGTATTCTCGGTAAAATGCTGCCGCCGTTTCGTCTTGGCTTGGGCGGGCCGATTGGTTCCGGTCGGCAGTATCTGGCCTGGATTCATATTGATGATATGGTCAACGGCATTCTCTGGCTGCTGGATAACGAGCTGCGCGGGCCATTTAATATGGTTTCGCCCTACCCGGTACGCAATGAACAATTTGCCCATGCGCTCGGTCATGCGCTGCATCGCCCGGCCATTTTGCGCGTCCCTGTGACCGCCATTCGACTGTTAATGGGCGAATCTTCAGTACTAGTATTAGGTGGACAACGAGCATTGCCTAAACGGCTGGAAGAAGCGGGTTTTGCGTTTCGCTGGTACGATTTAGAAGAGGCGCTGGCGGATGTTGTTCGCTGATGTGGTTTACTGCAAACATCCGCCAGTTAACTCCTGGTGTTACAGAATTAGTGGCTTTGCGCGATAAGATCGTCTGGTGAAAGTCGGGTCACCATCATAACTAACTCTCTGTCTAAACCTCTCTCCAGCATCTCCTGAGCAATACGCAGGGCTTCTTCGCGTTTGCCCAGAATTAATCCATCATTCCGGCCTTCTTCACGTAATCTGTCAGCAATAGTCATCAGTTTCTCCTTTTCTTGTGGTGCGCGTTCCGCTATCTCACCAATAAATGCACGGAAACGCTGGGCATCCCCCGTTTGTAATACGTAATTAAACAGGGCTTTTAGCTGTCTGTCATTAGTGTTCCCTGTAACTAGCAGCGAAACAATTTGGTCGACTAATCCCAACAGATCGCGCTGACGAATATGTTTCTGAATTAACTCCAACAGCGCCATTTTGCGATGTTGCATAATCTCGTCATCTGGCACCACGGTAATATCCACCAGCGGAAAAGCCGATGAATAAATTTTGCGGGCAATCGCAGGCTCGGCAAATTCATCAAGCCAGCAGAGTGAATATGGATAAGGGCTTCTGCAACCATGATAAAACAGCATCGGGATCACTAATGGAAGCTCTTTATAGCCCGCATCAAGATGGTTTTGCATCGCCGCAATGGAATAGCGCATCATGCGAAAAGCCATTAATTCCTCTGGCTTACTTTGGTGCTCTATCACCACATAAATATAACCCGCTCCCTCCTGCGTTTTCACAGACCACAAGAGGTCGGAATAATATTGCCGCAGGTCTTCATCAATAAAACTGTTTGGTTCCAGTTTAAGCGTTGTTAAATCACACAGTTTGCGCAGCGGCGCGGGAAGATGAATATCAATAAAATCCCGCGCGGTGTCTGGATGGCGTAAAAAAGATTTAAATACCGCGTCATGCGGCGTGGAAGTTGTCGATATTGTCATGGCGTTCCGTCACCCCTCAAATTTAAGATAACGCGACAATAACCACGATTAACCCCCAATGCAGCAGGCAGTTTTTATCTTTGGACAGCGAATTCAGAACTATTTTTAGCGGACTGCAACTTTTACATTTCAGCGGAAGCTGACTCGCAAATTCCCCTTGAAAATACTCCGGCAGCGTTAGCCACCGGAGGGGGAATTATTTCAGCGATCCCTTAAGGAACTGTTGCAGACGAGGACTTTGCGGGTTACCGAATAACTGTTCTGGCGCGCCCTCTTCTTCTATTTTCCCCTGATGGAGGAAAATGACGTGAGTAGAAACATGGCGAGCAAAGCCCATTTCGTGAGTCACTACCACCATGGTTTTCCCCTCTTCTGCCAGTTGCTGCATAATGCGCAGCACTTCGCCTACCAGTTCAGGATCGAGCGCCGAGGTAGGTTCATCAAACAGTAAAACTTCCGGTTCCATCGCCAGCGCCCTTGCGATGGAAACACGCTGTTGCTGACCGCCGGAAAGATGCACCGGATATTTCCCCTGCGCACGTTCGTCTATCCCGACTTTCGCCAGATACTTCACCGCCCGCTCGCGCGCTTCCTGCTTGCTCAGGCCCAACACCTGAATCGGCGCTTCCATGACATTTTCCAGCACCGTCATATGGCTCCAGAGATTGAAGTGCTGGAATACCATCGTCAGGCGTGTGCGCAGTAAGCGCAGCTGATTTTTATCGGCGACTTTGAGTTGACCATCTTTGTCGCGCACCAGATTGATCGTCTGGCCATTGACCACGATCGATCCTTCGCTCGGTTTTTCGAGGAAGTTAATGCAGCGCAGAAAGGTACTTTTCCCCGATCCCGACGATCCGATGATGCTTATGACATCTCCGGCATTCGCTTGCAGTGAGACCCCTTTCAGCACTTCGTGTTCGCCATAGCGTTTGTGCAAATCGATAACGTTTAATTTATTCTCGGACATCGTATTCTCAGTGCGTTGAAGAAGGTTTCACATGCTGCAACCAGCGTTTTTCCGCTCTGCGAAAGAGGCTGATCAGGACATAAGAGATGATTAAATAGAGCACCGCGGCAATGCCGAAGGCGGTAAAAGGTTGATACGTGGCGGCGTTAATATCGCGGGCTATTTTCAGCAGATCCGGCACTGTAGCGGTGAAAGCCAGCGCAGTAGAGTGCAGCATCAGGATCACTTCGTTGCTGTAGGCCGGTAACGCAATACGCAGCGCCGATGGCAAAATAATGCAGCGATACATTTTAAAGGTCGAGAAGCCATAGGCTCTGGCGGCTTCAATTTCCCCATGCGGCACTGAACGGATTGCCCCGGCAAAAATCTCGGTAGTGTAAGCGCAGGTGTTGAGCGTCAGCGCCAGCACGGTACAGTTCAGGCCACTGCGAAAAAAGGCGTTAAGGAACTCGGTTCCCTTAACAATTTCCAGCGTGTACATGCCGGAATAGAACACCAGCAACTGAACATACAGCGGCGTACCGCGAAAAATATAGGTAAATAACCAGATTGGAAACTGGATGTATTTATTACTTGAGACGCGACCAATCGCCAGAAACAGCGCCAGGACTCCGCCTATCACTACCGACAAAATCAGCAGCCACAGGGTGATCGCCACGCCAGTAAAGCGATAACCGTCAGTCCACAGCAGCGGTTTCCAGTATTCATGTAAGATTTCGATCACAGGTCAGCCCTCTTCACACCCACGGAGTAGCGGCGCTCAAGGAACAGCAGCACACCATTGGAAACGGTGGTGAAAACCAGGTAAATCACGCCACAAACGATGGCGAAATAGAACGGTTCCCAGGTACTTTTGCCTGCCAGCTGCGTGGCTTTGACCACATCTTCCAGGCCAAGTAACGAAACCAGTGCGGTAGATTTAAGGATCACCTGCCAGTTGTTGCCAATGCCTGGCAGGGCGTAACGCATCATCGCCGGAAACATGATCCGCCGAAACACTTGCCCACGAGTAAAACCGAACGCCGTCGCCGCTTCTATATGTCCTTTCGGCACAGCCATAAACGCGCCACGGAACGTTTCGGTAAAGTAAGCACCGTAGATAAAACCAAGAGTGATAATACCTGCGACCATCGGATCAATATCAATCTGCCCGACGCCCATCGCCTCCGTCACCGTGTTTAGTGCAATCTGCAAACCGTAGAAAATCAGCAGCATCAACACCAAGTCCGGCACGCCACGAATCAGCGTGGTGTAGCCTTCGAAAATAAGGCCCGAAAGCCGATTTTGCGAGAGCTTACCGCCAGCGCCAATTAAACCGATGATTACGGCGAGCACTACAGAGCTGATAGCCAGCTCCAGCGTGACGAGCGCACCCTGTAAAATAACACCTGAAAACCCATACAACATGCAGCCTGTCCTGTCGTGTGTGGTGAATTACCGCCTCTTGTCTCCCTCCGGTTACCCGAAGGGAGCGGGCTTTCTTTCACCGATGGCGATTAACCACCATAAACATCAAAATCGAAGTACTTTTTCGCTAATTTCTCGTAAGTACCGTCAGCGCGCATTTCGGCAAAGGCTTTGTTCAGTGCCTCGCGCAGTTCGTTATCTTCTTTACGCAGGCCCATGCCGGTCCCTACGCCAAACAGTTTTTCATCTTTAACAGACGGGCCACCGAATTTGTAATCTTTACCGACTGGCTGCTTGAGGAAACCTTCGCTGGCAGCGACCTCATCCTGGAACGCGGCATCAATACGTCCGGCAGTCAGGTCAGAATAAATGTTGTCCTGCCCCTGATACGAGACGATTTCAATGCCTTTTGGTGCCCAGTGTTCATTACCGAACGTCTCCTGGGTGGTGCCCTGCAATACGCCTACCCGCTTGCCTTTCAGCGACTCGACTGTCGGCTGAATGTCGGAATTTTTCGCCACCACCAGACGAGAATCGGCAGCGTACAGTTTGTCGGTGAAGGCTATTTCTTGCTGACGTTTTTCCGTAATGGAAAGCGATGACATGATGGCGTCAATCTTCTTCGCTTTTAAGGACGGGATTAACGCATCCAGTGGGTTTTCGACAAACGTACATTGCGTATTGATGCGTTTGCACAACTCCTTTGCCAGATCGATATCGAAGCCAACCAGTTCACCTTGTGAATTTTTTGATTCAAATGGCGCATAGGTCGGATCGGTACCGATGCGGATGTTTTGCGGAATCGCAGCAAACGCCGCAGTTGCGCTGGAGAAGGCCAGAACCAGAGAGAGCGATAGCACCAGTTTTTTCATAATGTCCTCAACTGACAGTCTTTTTATAGGGAATATTTACAGGTTTGTTACACTTATCGTGCCATAAAATTGACCATCAAGGCAAAATATCCCGCCCCGTTAGACGTATTATTTTTCATTAAAAATGCTTAAGTATGCATTTCAATGCACCACGATAGTGCAACAAACCTGGCGTGCACCATGATGATCATTCCATCAGGTACAGCTTCCCTGCGACGTATCAGTCACCGTAGACATTAAAGTCAAAATACTTTTTCGCCATCTTGTCGTAGGTGCCGTCCTGACGCAGCTCGCCAAGCGCCTTATTGAAGGCAGCCGTCAGTTCCGCATCATCTTTACGTAGCCCTACACCGGTGCCGTCACCGAAGTATTTTTTGTCTTTCACTGATGAGCCAGCAAAGGCGAAATCTTTACCAGCAGGTTGCTTGAGGAATCCTTCGCTGGCAGCAACTTCATCTTGTAACGCAGCATCCAGACGTCCTGCAGCCAGATCGGAATAGACCAAATCCTGGTTGGCATAGGCCACCACATCCACGCCTTTGCTACGCCAGGTCTCGTTAGCGTAAGCTTCCTGGGTTGATCCCTGCAGCACACCCACATGTTTACCTTTCAGTGAATCCAGCGTTGGCTGAATCGGCGAACCTTTGGCGGCAATCAAACGAGAATCTGCGGCGTACAACTTGTCGGAGAAAGCAATCTCCTGCTGACGTTTATCGGTAATGGAGAGCGACGAAATAATGGCGTCGATTTTTTTCGCTTTCAGTGAGGGGATCAGCGCGTCAAAGTCACTGGCAACCCAGGTACATTTCACCTGCATCCGTTTGCACATCTCGTTACCGAGATCGATATCAAAGCCAACAAAGTCACCTTTGGCATCTTTCGATGAGAACGGCGCATAGGTGGTATCGGTTCCGATACGTACCGTCTCCGGTAGCGCCGCATAGCTGGAAGCCGCTGCAGAGAGACCGACTAACAAAGACAGAGCGAGAATCGACTTCTTCATACATAACCCTCAAGTGAAAATGGCTTTTTTATGTTGTGTATTGTGTTGTGTGTTTGCAGGCTCTTTCATGCAGGTCTTATGCCATCTTTACGACAACAGTAACATTCAACGTTAAATATGTTAATAAGACGTTGCATTATTGTCCTAAAGTTGAAGATAGCAGGTATGGCGGTTGAATCGCAGCGTTTCGATTCATCGAAAGGAACAAAATGTCGAGGATTTGATCGCGGTTGCAAAATTGCCCTGAAACAGGGCAACAATGAGGTTATGCGCCCTGCCAGCGGGCAAAGAGATCTTCAGGAAGCGTTATGGCGAATTGATCGAGTACACGGTTAACCGTCTGATTTATCACATCATCAAGGGATTGCGGGCGATGATAAAACGCCGGAACGGGAGGCATAATCACCGCACCGATTTCTGCCGCCTGGGTCATTAAACGCAGATGGCCTAAGTGCAATGGTGTTTCACGCACGCAGAGCACCAGCGGGCGACGCTCTTTCAGCACAACATCTGCCGCACGGGTCAGTAAGCCATCAGTATAGCTATGGACAATGCCGGACAGGGTTTTGATTGAACAGGGTAAAATCACCATCCCCAGTGTCTGGAAAGAACCGGAAGAAATGCTGGCAGCAATATCGCGCGCATCGTGCGTCACATCGGCTAATGCCTGCACTTCGCGCAGGGAAAAATCCGTTTCGAGGGATAAGGTCTGGCGCGCGGCCTGGCTCATCACCAGATGCGTTTCAACATCTGCGACATCGCGCAGAACCTGTAATAAGCGCACGCCATAAATCGCGCCGCTGGCACCGCTGATGCCTACAATGAGTCGTTTCATAAATAGTTGCCCTGTCAGACTTGCAGGCAGACTTTGCAGGATTTCGGCGGGAGTTGCAAGTCAGGGTGCCAGACCGGCACCCTGAGCGAAGGCATCATCCTTCGTTATGCATTTCGAGATTTTCCACTTCGTTCTGACGTTGCACTGCTTTGGCGTCGTCATTACGTAAAGTATCGAGGAAATCGAGGTAGCCCTGATCAACATCTTTGGTGACGTAAACGCCGTTGAACACCGAACACTCAAACTGCTGAATATCCGGGTTTTCAGCGCGAACGGCTTCGATCAGATCGTTCAGATCCTGGAAAATCAACCCGTCAGCACCGATGATCTGGCGAATTTCATCTACTTCGCGACCGTGAGCGATCAGTTCCGTGGCGCTCGGCATATCAATACCATAAACGTTCGGGAAGCGAATTTCCGGTGCCGCAGAAGCGAGATACACTTTCTTCGCTCCGGCTTCGCGTGCCATCTCGATAATCTGCTCAGAAGTGGTGCCACGGACGATGGAGTCGTCGACCAGCAGGACGTTTTTATCGCGGAACTCGGCGCGGTTGGCGTTCAGTTTACGGCGCACGGACTTACGACGCAGCTGCTGGCCCGGCATGATAAAGGTGCGGCCAACATAGCGGTTTTTAACGAAGCCCTGGCGGTACGGCTTGCCCAGAATACGAGCAATTTCCAGCGCGATATCACACGAGGTTTCCGGGATCGGGATCACCACGTCGATATCCAGATCTTCCCATTCGCGGGCAATTTTCTCGCCCAGTTTCGTACCCATATTCACACGCGCGCTGTAAACGGAAATTTTGTCGATGAACGAGTCCGGGCGAGCAAAGTATACATACTCAAACAGGCACGGATTGCTGACCGGATTGTCAGCACATTGACGGGTAAACAACTGCCCTTCTTCAGTGATGTAAATCGCTTCGCCCGGCGCGACGTCACGCAGGAAATCAAAGCCCAGCGTATCGAGCGCTACGCTTTCGGAAGCGACCATATATTCTGTACGGTTCTCGTCAATATCACGTTTTCCCAGTACCAGCGGACGAATCCCGTTTGGATCGCGGAAAGCAACCATACCATGGCCGATAATCATCGCCACGCAGGCATACGCGCCGCGGATTAAGCGGTTTGTGGCAGCAATGGCAGCGAAAATATTGTCGGCTTCCAGCGGGTAGTGGCGGAAGTTGTCCAACTCGCTGGCGAAGATATTAAGCAGAATTTCCGAGTCGGAAGTGGTGTTGATGTGGCGGCGTTTTTCTTCAAACAGTTTTTTACGTAACTCATGCGCGTTGGTCAGATTGCCGTTGTGGGCAAGCGTAATGCCATACGGAGAGTTAACGTAAAACGGCTGCGCTTCAGAGGCGCTGGAGCTGCCAGCCGTAGGGTAACGCACATGACCAATGCCCATATTGCCCTGCAAACGCTGCATATGGCGAGCTTCAAATACATCGCTCACCAGCCCGTTCGCTTTACGCAAACGGAAGCAGTTATTGGCATCTATGGTGATGATGCCGGCGGCATCCTGACCGCGATGCTGAAGCACCGTTAAGGCATCATAAATCGACTGGTTAACCGGCATAACACCGGCGATACCGACAATACCGCACATACGTCTTTTTCCTCGTTAAGCCACATCTCAGAGCACTTACGCTCTGGGCAAGAAACTTGACGAGCTTTGCAGATAATCAAAAAACCATCTGATGATAAAACTGAACTGCGGGATCAGCTGTGATTTGCTCCAGTCTTCGCTTTTCGACACCCCGGTAAAGGAGTCGAGAAAGAAGAGAATGGCGGCAACAATCAACACACCGCGCAACGCACCGAAACAGACGCCCAGCACCCGATCGGTGCCTGACAACCCCGTTTTCTCCACCAACTGGCCTATCACGAAGTTCACGATAGCACCAACGATCAGGGTAGCGATAAACAGTACCGCGATGGCAATCCCATTTCGAACCAGTTCGTCTTCAAAGCCCGTAAACCAGACTGACAGGTAAGTGTAGTAATGACTGGCAACAAAGAAAGCACAACCCCATGTCACCAGCGATAACGCTTCACGAACAAAGCCGCGGATCAGGCTAACCAGAGAGGAAAAAGCAATCACCGCGATTATGGCGTAATCAATCCAGACCATATGTGTCCCACGATTTTACGCCCTGTCATCCTGTTCGGGGCGCATTCTAACAGAAAAAGAAAACGTTTGCGTAGGGATTTCCTTCCCGCGCATCAATAAAAATGGCGCTGAAAAAATATTCAACGCCATCGACTTTTTATGCCTTTGCGGCATCGGACAATGCGTGTCGGATGCGGCGTAAACGCCTTATCCGACCTACGGCTCTACCCCTGCGCAGGCCTGATAAGACGCGCCAGCGTCGCATCAGGCAAGACCGTATTAATTCGGCGTATAGCCCATTACCACGCCACTTAAGCCAGAAAGTTGCTTCAACTCACCCAGCGAACCTTTCAGCTTATCTTTCGAGGCATCTGGCCCAACCAGAATACGGGTAATTTTGCCCTGCACTGGCGTGGATGGCGACGTATAAACCCGATAACCGGCACCGCGCAGCTTACCGACAATCTCATTCACTTTATCGGCATTTTTCAGTGCGCCCAGTTGTACAACATAGGCTTTACCCGTTGGCGCTGCTTTTTCTTCCACGACCGGCTTCGGCGCAGGTGGTGCTTCAACCTTCGGTTTAGGCGACTCCACCGGTTTCGGCTTCGGTGGGGCGACCGGTGCAGGTTCCGGTTCAAACTCGGTGTTATTGGCTGCAATAGTGGCCGGATCGAGCGACGGTGCTGCGGCATCACCTGCCCGCACCTCTTCCGCTGCGCCTTCCGGCGGCTGCGTCGGCAACGCCTGGGTGGCGGCTGGCATCATATCAGGCTCATCGCGATCGCCAGCTTTCGGCACCAGCGGGATAGCCGCGAACTCATCCTGATAATGTTTTTTCTGCCCGTCCAGCAGCCCTGGAAGTACAATCACCCCCAGCGCCACCAGCACGATCGTGCCCACTAACCGATTCTGAAACTTACTTGCCACCGCTTCTCCTCGCGTCAATCACTTCCATGACATGTGCGACCGTGTGGAACGAACCACACACCAGCACGGTATCTTCCGCTTTAGCGTCCGCCATTGCGGCATCCCATGCCTGCGCCACGCTATCAAATGATTTGCCGTTACCCAAATGCTCAAGCAGTTGTTCTGCCGTGGCACCGCGCGGCCCTTCCAGTGGCGCACAATACCAGTCATCAACCACGCTTTTCAACCAGGCCAGAGTTCCGGCAATATCTTTATCATGTAGCATACCGATAACCGCCAGTACGCGCCCGTTTTTCGGTAGCGCTTTCATACGCCCGGTGAGATATTCCGCCGCATGTGGATTATGCGCGACATCAAAAATAACGCGTGGTGACTCGCTCACAATCTGGAAACGTCCCGGCAAAATTGCGCTGGCAATCCCGTCGCGAATGGCATTTTCACTGACCTCCAGCCCGCTGGCACGCAGTGCCGCCAGCGCCGTTGCGGCATTCGGTTGCGGGACAAGCGGCAACGGCAGATTTTCCAGCGTGCCGTGAGCATCGCTAAACGCCCAGTCATGATCGGTGACGGAATAGTTCCACTCAACGCCCCGACGTTGTAACAGTGCACTTTTTTCCTGCGCCACATCAGCAATGGTAGAAGGCATTTCCGGCTCACCAACAATTGCCGGTTTTTCGCTGCGGAAGATGCCTGCTTTCTCGCGACCAATGCTTTCGCGATCTGGCCCCAGCCAGTCGGTATGATCCAGCGCAATGCTGGTTACTACCGCAACATCGGCATCGACAATATTGGTTGCGTCCAGACGACCGCCCAGCCCTACTTCCAGAATCACCACGTCAAGTTGTGCCTGTTTGAACAGCCACAACGCCGACAGCGTACCGTACTCGAAATAGGTCAGGGAAATATCACCGCGTGCCGATTCAATCTCCGCAAAAGAGGCGGTGTGGGCCGATTCCGGCAATTCCTGGCCCTGCACACGTACGCGCTCGGTATAACGCACCAGATGCGGCGAACTGTAGACGCCCACTTTGTACCCTGCCGCCATCAGAATCGACTCCAGCGTACGGCAGGTGGTGCCTTTGCCATTCGTACCCGCAACGGTAAACACAAATGGCGCTGGTTTCAGAATGCCAAGACGCGCCGCGACCTGGCTCACGCGCTCAAGGCCGAGATCGATAGTTTTACTGTGCAGGTTTTCCAGATAAGAAAGCCACGAAGCCAGAGGCGACGCGGCTTGAGGAGTGCGTTTGATAATCATGGTATCCGCTGATTCGTTACGGTGAGAATAGCAAAAGGGCAGAGCCAGTGGCCCTGCCCTTATCAGTTATCAGGCCTCAGGTTCCTGATCTGGTACCGGTGGCACCACTACGCCTTCACGCGGCGCTTCAGGATTCGGCGCTGGCAGATTCATCAACTTCGCCAGAATACTCGCCAGTTTCAGGCGCATTTCCGGACGACGGACGATCATGTCGATCGCGCCCTTCTCGATCAGGAATTCACTGCGCTGGAATCCTGGCGGCAGTTTTTCGCGAACGGTCTGTTCGATAACACGCGGACCGGCAAAGCCGATTAACGCTTTCGGTTCAGCGATGTTGAGATCGCCCAGCATGGCGAAACTTGCAGAAACACCACCCATGGTCGGGTCGGTCAGCACGGAGATGTACGGCAAGCCGCGCTCCTGCATTTTTGCCAGCGCCGCAGAGGTTTTCGCCATCTGCATCAGCGACATCAGTGCTTCCTGCATACGTGCGCCACCAGAGGCGGAGAAGCAGATCAGTGGGCAGTTATCTTCCAGCGCCTGCTCAACGGCACGCACGAAACGTGCACCTACCACAGACCCCATGGAACCGCCCATAAAGGCGAACTCGAATGCCGCAGCGACAACTGGCATTCCATACAGGGTGCCTTTCATCACCACCAGCGCATCTTTTTCGCCGGTTTCTTTCTGCGCAGATGCCAGACGGTCTTTATACTTCTTGGAGTCACGAAACTTCAGCACATCTTTCGGCTCAAGCTCGCTACCCAGCTCCACAAGGCTTCCTTCATCTAACAGGCTATGCAGGCGATTACGCGCTGTCATACGCATGTGATGGTCACACTTCGGACAGACCTCAAGATTACGTTCCAGCTCAGCGCGGTATAAAACCTGACCGCAGCTATCACACTTAGTCCACACCCCTTCAGGAATGCTCGCCTTGCGGGTGGGAGTAATGTTGCTTTTAATTCGTTCAATCCAGCTCATTAGGGACCTTTCTGTCTGAACCTGGTTCGATGCCAGTTTTATCTTTGGGGACGCATAATGCCATTTTTGCCCCCAACAGACCATGAATGTTGCACATTAAAACATAACAGCCCGAAACTTTGGATAAAAAAGTGGTCGAACCGCGGAGTTACTTTTTATTTTGCGGCGCGTGCCGCAGCGCGTTTGTGGCGAATAAATTCGAAAACACCTGGCAATATTGAAACAAAAATAATGCCAACAATCATCAGTTTAAGGTTGCTCTGAATGAAGGGGAGCGTTCCGAAGAAATAACCCGCGTAGGTAAAAATCAGTACCCATAGCAACGCGCCGATGACGTTAAAAGCGGCGAAATGACGATACGACATGTGGCCCATTCCCGCAACGAACGGCGCGAACGTTCTGACGATCGGCACAAAACGGGCGAGAATAATCGTTTTGCCGCCATGTTTCTCATAAAACTGATGAGTCTTATCAAGATAACTGCGACGAAAGATTTTCGAATCCGGATTACTGAACAGTTTGTCACCAAATAACCGTCCAATGGTGTAGTTCACCGCGTCACCCACAATCGCGGCGATCAGCATCAGCACCACCATCATATGGACGTTGAGATCGTTGGTTTCCAGTGATGCCAACGCACCGGCAACAAACAGCAATGAATCACCCGGTAAAAACGGCGTTACCACCAGACCGGTTTCACAGAACAAAATTAAGAACAAAATGGCATAAACCCAGACGCCATACTCCGCGACCAGTTCTGCCAGATGCACGTCAATGTGCAGGATAAAATCGATGAGGAAATAAATCAGGTCCATATTAGCCTATGCCTTGTACTCGTCATCTTTCAGGCTGTAACTACGTTGGCTACAGCCTGAAATGTTCCGAGCATTATTCTTGTTAGTCCGCCAGAAATAGCGGGCCCATTGGCGGTTTTGGAAGATCATACCGGTCAGGGTAATCCACCGCGACCAGATACAGCCCTTCCGCTTTTGCCGTTGCTGCCGCCAGCGTTCTGTCCTTTGCCGCCAGCAACTCTGCTATCCAGCTCTCCGGCTGGTTGTGGGCACCGACTTCCATCAGGCTGCCGACAATATTCCTGACCATATGATGTACAAAGGCATTCGCTTTGATATCTACCACCACATAAGGACCGTGACGCGTGACATTAATATGCATAACGTTGCGCCACGGGGTTCGGGACTGGCACTGCACCGCACGGAACGAGGTGAAATCATTCTCGCCCAGCAAGCATTGCGCAGCCCGATGCATCCGTTCAGCGTCCAGCGGTTCGTAAAAATGGGTTACCCCTTTACTCAGTACCGCCGGGCGCAGCCGATGATTGTAGATGATGTAGCGATAACGGCGAGCCGTGGCGCTAAATCGGGCATGAAAATCATCAGGTACAGCTTTAACCCAACGCACGGCGATGTCACCAGGTAAATTCGCATTTACGCCCAACGTCCACGCAGCGTCTTTGCGCTGCGCGGTCGTTTCGAAATGCACAACCTGCCCGGTGCCGTGTACACCTGCGTCAGTACGCCCGGCGCAGAAGACGGTGATCGGTTCGTTCGCCACCTGGGAGAGCGCCTTTTCCAGCTTCTCCTGCACACTGCGGACTTCGTTCTGCCGTTGCCAGCCGTAATACTTACTGCCGTCGTACTCAATGCCCAGCGCAATTTTATAAACTGGCGGTTGTTGCTGGTCGGACATTAGTACAGATACTCCTGCACCAGTTTCTCGGCGATTTTTACTGCCATCAGCGCGCCGCCAAAGCGAACGTTATCGGCCACCGACCAGAACTGAACTTGCTCCGGCATACCGTAGTCATTACGCACGCAGCCAACAGAAAGATGCGGCGTACCAGAAGCATCCCCCACCTGAGTCGGGAATTCGTTCTCTTCAGAGAGCACAATATCTTCGCCCTGAGCAAACGCATCACGCGCTTCTTCTGCCGCCAGCGGACGCAGAGCTTCAAAGTTGACCATCTGGGCGTGGCCGTAGAATACCGGTGCCTGGACGACGCTTGCCGAAATCATCAGCCCTTCGTCCTGCAGGATTTTGCGTACTTCGTCAACGATACGACGTTCTTCACGCACGCTACCTTCGCTATCCGGCAGTAACGGCAGCATGTTGAACGCCAGCTGACGCCCGAAGAAATCTTCTTCATCAATCGGAATGCCGTTGAGCAATTTCGCACTCTGCCCCGCTAACGCATCGACCGCTTTTTTGCCCTGGGCGGAGGCTGAAATCAGGCTGGTAACGCTGATACGCGACAAACCGCCCTGATCGATTAACGGTTTCAGTGCCGCCAGCAGTTGGCTGGTCAGACTGTCCGGTACGGCGATGACATTCCGGTTGCGGTAATCGGTCAGTACAAACGGGTTTACTTCCGGCACCACCAGCGGTACGTCAGGTTCGAGAGCAAACAATCCGCTGCTATCGATCACCAGGCAACCTGAGTTGGTCGCTTCTTCAACCCAGGCAGCGGTAGCTTCTTTGCCTGCGACAAAAAACGCCAGCTGCGCCTGCGTCCAGTCGAATTCAGCGGCATCCTGCACGGTGATTGTCTTACCACCAAAGCGCAGTTGTTCGCCTGCGCTTTCGTTACGTGCCAGTGCATAAATTTCCCCAACCGGGAACTGACGTTCAGCCAGCGTTTCAAGCAGGGCTTCGCCCACAGCGCCAGTTGCGCCCAGGACGGCAATGTTCCAGCCTTCAGACATGGTGGTTTACTCCAGAAATAGCAAAGCTCCCTGCCAATATTACAGCAGAGAGCATGAAGAAGAGATTAACGTGCCGGATGATGAACGGCGTTAAAACCCAGTTTACACAGCAATGATGCCGCGCTGGCGTCATCACAAATTACATACAGAGATGACCATTCACGGCGCTCAAGATAGTTTTTGCGCAGCTTATCGAACTCACCCGGTATTCCGGCGACTTTACGCAGCGGTGCGTCATCGCGGCGCACATCATACACCAAATGCACCAGCCTTTTCAGCGTCGGTTGATCGAGCGGACCATGCAGCGTAATGCGGCCAAACTCTGGCGCGGGCAGCAACGTATCCAGCGCAACGTGTTGTTCATGCCCAATAAACTTGCTATAAGCTTCAAACACTTGCGTAGTACCGCGTGCTTTACCTTCCAGGGTATAGCCTGCGATATGCGGCGTGCCGATATCCACTTTTTTCAGCAATTCCACGTTGAGTTCCGGTTCGCCTTCCCAGACATCCAGCACTACGCTTAACTTCTGGCCTTCGTTCAGACAGGTCAATAGGGCAGTATTATCGACGACTGCGCCACGGCAGGCGTTAATCAGAATCGCTCCTGGTTTCAGGCTACGGATCAGTTTTTCATCCGCCAGATGCAGCGTTTTGTACGGCCCGTCTTTGAAGAGTGGCGTATGGAAAGTCAGAATATCCGCATGCTGAACTAATTCATCCAGCGAGCGGAAATCCCCCTCATCCCCACGGTCGGCGCGAGGCGGATCGCAAAGCAAGGTTTTGATCCCTAACGCTTCCAGTCGTGCCTGTAAACGGCGACCAACGTTACCAACGCCCACGATCCCCACGGTACGCTCGTGCAGTGAAAATCCATCGCGTTCGGCAAGCATCAGCAGTGAGGAGAAAACATATTCCACCACCGCAATCGCATTACAGCCAGGTGCCGCGGAAAAACCAATTCCCGCCTGCTTTAACCACGCTTCATCGACATGGTCGGTCCCCGCGGTGGCAGTGCCAACAAATTTAATGGGTTTTCCTGCCAGCAAAGATTCATTCACTTTCGTGACCGAACGCACCATCAGCGCATCCGCGTCTGCCAGTTGAGCCACGGGGATTGGACGCCCGGGAACCGCGGTCACCTCACCCAAACGGCTAAATAAGTCGCGGGCATAAGGCATATTTTCATCAACAAGGATTTTTAACCCTTTTTCAGTCTCTGACAATCTAAGGCTCCTTTATTAACAAACGCCCATTTGCAAACTGCTGTTTAATCTGAAAAAACATTCATAATCATACAGATAACAACATAACCATTTAGACGGGCAATACTGAAAAATTGTTATTCAGTATCGCCCTTTAAGCCGTTTCAGGCTATATAAAATTAATCCCCCGTGGACACTGCGTGGACACTCACGCCACCTTTCAGCGGATTAAGGGCCACCGCATCCTGCAGGTAATCCGGTGCAAAATGTGCATATGCCATTGTTTGCTGAATGGTTGCGTGGCCAAGAATCTTCTGAAGCGCAATAATGTTTCCTCCGTTCATCACAAAATGGCTGGCGAACGTATGCCGCAGCACATGTGCAGCCTGGCCTTTTGGCAAATCGGGCTTAACTCTTTTCAGCGCCAAGCAGAATTCCCGGTACTTCACCTCAAACAAGCCGCCTGTTTCTCTGGTTTTGATCGCCTCACAAACTGCCTGCGAAATTGGCACTGTTCTCTTTCGGCCATTTTTGGTTTCAAGAAACGTTACACGGTTATGAACTATCTGTTCACCACGAAGCTTACTGGCTTCACTCCAGCGCGCCCCCGTGCTTAAACACAAAAGCGCAACACGCCAGTAATCGCCCTCCAGTGTATCGAGCAATAACGCCACTTCCTTCTGGGACAGGAAAGCCATTTCTCGTGGAGATACATAAAGAATAGAAATTCCCCTTACCGGATGTTCTGCATCCCAGAGGCCTATTTTCTTCAGTACGGTAAACATTCCGGATAACCGATTCATGTATCTGTTAGCAGATGACGGTTTCAATCCATCAGCTATCTTTTGAGAACGCCACGCGATAATTTTTAGCTTATCAAGATCCACAGCCTGCATATCAGCGCCAAGCTCATTGATTATGTTGCGCAGTTGTTTTCGGTCTTCTTCCGCCTTACGCCTGTGCTGGCCGTGATACATCCACCACAACTCAAGCAAATCATTTAGCGTTCGACGATCACGGTAGCCCTGTATATATTCCCGCTTTTCAGCGTTCGCCATGATGTAGCGTTCAGTGGCCACCGCTACCGATTTTTTGTCAAATACCTTACGCACGCGCTTTCCCTTGCGTCCGTTCGGCCTGATGTCCAGCAAATAACGACCATCTTCGAGCTTCTTAATCGACATTGCGAAGCCCTCCAATGAACCGCTCTACAATTTCTCCAGCCTCTTTCCAGCAATAATCAGACCAGACAAAAAGCAGGTCTAACCAGTTTTCTGGCCTCAGCGGGATAATTTTTGGATTGTTTCGGTTGAAACACGATCTCCCTCCGAATTGCAGGAACCATCAAGAGAGAGAGCCGGAGAAATTTGCCCAACCTCCGGCATCGTTTCATCTGTTGATAACCAATAAGCATATTTCTTAAATTTAGGGTGTTTCGTAACCTTAAGTAAGGCACCCTCTGTTACTTGCTTCCCCCTCACCTCATAGTTAGTTACCGTCCCATAAGGCAGCCCAACACAATCCGCAAACTCCTGGCGGGTCATACCTTCTGCTTCACGAATCAGGCGAAATTTTTCACCCATGCTTGACAAAGATGCCATATCGGGCATATCCTCCATCGCAACATGCCACATCGGGCACAAACATAAAAACACTCAAATAAGCCGATATAAGCCATTTTGAGCCATTCGAACGAATTAGGGAGATTACCACAATGAGCGAATCAGAGCTTGGGGGCTTCATTCAGGTAGCACCATATCCACTTGAAGCAGTGCCATATCAACTATTCGCCAAGATGATCGGCCGCAAGGAATCCACAGTCAGAACCATGATTGACGCAGCAAAGCTACCAACAATTGACTTTGTGAAACCAGGTTCAGTAAAGACGCGTGCATCAGAAAACTGGGTATATCTGCCAGCATTTAACGAAGGCATGCGCAAAGCGTTTTTTGAGCAACCGAAAGAACGCCGCGATGCATGGTTGTTGTGGCTGGGGCTTTAGTCATAAATGACCAGCCATATCATCAGCGCCATTCTGACCCTTGTTTTTATTGAGATAGGCGTAATAGCGATCTATTTGTTTCGTAAGTTAACGGGACATGAAGAACGCTTTATTGAACTCAGCATTGAATATATCGCCGCTTATACCAAAGGGCTTTTCCCGGCAGCTATTGGGGCGATGTTTATAGCGTTTGTTATCTGGTTTATCGGGTGAGAAACCTGATAAACCACAACTACTGCAATGAGGGTAATTATGTGTGGCATGGACAAATTGGACCTTATGTTAATTGTAATACTATCAATTAACTTCGGTTACCTCTTAAGCGGCGTAATTCTCATGTGCGGAGGCAAACGAAAATGAACCAGCAGTCCGCACAACGTGAAAACAATGCGATGCGATTTAATCGCAAATATTTTGAGTTCGGCCGCTATGCCGGAATAATTAAATCTGTACAGAGTCTTTAACATGAAACAGCAACGTAATTCACGCTTTCGTAATGGTGCTGAACGTCACGCTAACCGTTTCGCTACCAGTGCATCACGCAGCAACATCCGCTACAGCCTGAGTGATACACACGCAACGCCGGATGGCTACCCAGTAAAACAAATCGGCGAGCATGCCTGGCTGATTGAGAAAGCTGGAATCGTGGTCCACAAATGCCCACGCAATCCGTTTACTGGAAACCGCATTTTTGCTCTAAGCAGCGGCGAAAATCAGTTCGGGCAGGATTTCACATTATACGAAGCACTACGCACGGTTGATCGTCTGCTTCGCGGACAAAGTTTTATTAAACAGGCTGATTTATAACAGGTGCTTTATGACCAAAGACCATGCACAAGGTGTATTTATCCGTTTTATTGATTTTCGCGGTGAACTGTTATTACGCGCATCCGCTATTGATGGAGTGGCTCCGGCGGGTAAAAACGGAGCCGACGAAGCCACTTACGTTTATCTGAACGGCACGCGACTGCTTGTGGAACTTCCGTACCAGACCGTACGAGAAATCATTAGCAAAGCTGAAAAAGCGCGCCAGGCTAATGGCAATGAACCCTATATCGAAATTATTTGCATGGATTCAGAAGCTGAAATTCAGAAAGCAGATTAAAGGGTGTTGCAATGGGCAAAGAATATAAAACACTCATCAACAAAGCACTTGAGCGTTTTTATTTTCGCTTAAGTGCATCAGGCTCTCATGCTGAACGTGCAGCCCGTGACTCATTGACCAGGGCAATCCGGAGTCTGTATGACGTGGCTTTTTACGCTGATGATCTGGATGCACTTAACGAACTTTCCGAGCTAATCTGTGCCGCAGAATGCGGGGAACATATTGAACCGTATAAGCTGGGGAATATCGCATGAGTATATTTATCTCATGGCTTGTTCTGATTATTTCTGTGGCCTGCGCCATTGGGATTATGCGAATTATTCATTCAGTAAAAAAGATTGAACGCTTTTTCACTGGCGAATAACAGAGCAAATAAAACCACAGGTTAAATAAGAAAATGTAAAAACAATCCGCATTCGCGGAGGTATTCGCATACGCCAAGGAGGCGTAATGGCAATTAAGCATTTTCCTGTCGTTCGTTTTACCTCCAGAGGACGTGAATACGAAGTCGACGAACGCCTGATTACCACAATCGACAAACACCGTTCAGAAAAGGATGCACATCACATCTATCTCACTGACGGCACTTACTTCTGCGCCACGAATGTGGTGCAGGTGAACCTTATCCGACAGGTACAGGAGTCACGCAGATGACCATTCTGGATTATATCGCTGCCAATCCGGGGTGTAGCGGTGGAGAAATCGCCGCAGCACTGAATACCCCAACCACAGCCATTAATGCGGAGTTACGCCGACTCTGGCGCAGCGGTTCAGTCATAAGAAAAGAGCGCAAAACAGGCGGTCGCTTTTCTTACCAGATAAACCCGATGCCGTTCGGGTGCGGCAATCCACTTACCAACATGTTTAACCAGCTACTGAAGGAAGCCAGAGCATGAGCACCATCAACCACCAGAAGCTACGCGAACTGGCATTTGCCCTGCAACGAATGGCAACGCCTCAAAAATTACTGGCATTTCGCGCAATGCTCTCGCCGTCTGCTGTGCTGGCACTGCTGGATCAGCTGGAGCACGCCAGAACCACGGCTCCTGCCATTCGCCTCACGCTCCATCATGAAATCGCTGATTTCTGCGCAACGCTGGGGGCACCTGGCGAACCGGAAACGCCGGAAGCAATGCAGCAAGAGCTGCTGCAACGCATCGATAACGTTTTTGATTTTTTTCTGAACCAGTAAGAAACCAGAACATGCACACACAAAAAAACCGCTTGCCATGCCTCAATCGGTCAGGTTACATTTCCGCTGCACCTCATAAAACGGGTGCCGGGATTCTCAACCCGATACAGAGCAAAGCGCATAACCGCGCAAGCGGTTTTTTTGTGCGTACTGTATTGCCACGTCTTTTTCGCGTCAGAATTATGGCGGGGCGTACGGGGCCGACTTCGGTCGGGCCGGATTCTTTGCTCTCCGGTGTTGAGAACCCTGTACGTCTCGCCACCCCGAGATTCTCAACTCTGGATGGTGAGTTATTTCTATCACCGAGCAAAGAGGCCACACCATGGCAGACCGCAAACAGCACCGCGCTATCGCGGAGCGTCGTCACATCCAGACTGAAATCAACCGCAGACTTTCCCGCGCATCACGCGTCGCGCAAATCATGCACATCAATATGCTGCATGAGCGCAGCCACGCACTATCAAACATTTATTCCGCCTCTGTTTTCAGCTATCTGGCGGATGATCTGCACGAGCTTCAACAGCTCATCCAGCAGCAAAACAAACTCCATTAATTCCTGTTCCGGGCCTTTCCTGCACCTTGCGGCGGGAGGCCTTCGCACATCTGTAGTAAAGAGAATTGCAGCATGATTGACGCTCATGACTTCACAAGATGGGTGCGCACACAGGACACCCGTCTGGCTCCCGTTCTTCAGGGGTTATTTGATCTCTACATCCGTGGTCGTGACAACAGAGCACGCACCACAAAACCGGAGAATGCAGACACCCTTTATTTCACAGTAGACGACTGCTACCGCGTGGACTTCACACCACACGGACTGGCGTTGCACTGCCTGACACCGCACGGCGAATCACTGCTGGCGTATTACGACTCCCCGGCCTCCGTATTTGCAGCAATGCTGGCGCATCGCACTGCTGGCGGGTGTGCCTCGCTGAGTGAATACACCGCTGAATTTAACCGCCTTTCCGCCCTCTTCTCGCAGGAGTGGCAGCGCGTGACGGGATACCAGCCATGAGTGCGTTTGCATGGAGCTGGAATGAACCACGACCAGCTATTGATCCGGCCAGATTTACGGAGCGCAGGCAGGAAACTGAAACCGACCTGCAACGCGCCATCCGTTACTACCTTGAGGCGGACAAAAGGGCACAGAAAGAACAGGAAGCGAAGGAAGAAGCCTTTTTCGCACAATCCGCCATGGGTAAAAAACTCATGGCATCCCTTGAGGAAGCCGGACAGCGTGAAAAGCTGGCACAGAGCATCATCAGTAAGCGCCGGGCAACAGAACAAGACCCGGTAGCCCGTGCCTTTGCCACACTGAAGGCGCTTCCCGTTTATCTGCGAGAACCTCTGAGCCGCCACCTCTCTTTCCTGCGCAAGAAGCAGGAAGCCGATCGTCAGAAAGGCAAAAAGAGCTGGCAGGCGGAACGCTATGCACGCGGAACCCTGCGCAAAATATTCGAACGTCTGGACCGCACCGACAGCCGCTGGCTGACACCGGGTTATCGCTCCCTTGCCGGACGCGAACGCCTGGACGATTTGCTTTACCTGCCGCAGCTCAACAAACACCAGATACAGACGCTGGCCACCATGACAGCGGCGATGTTCAGCAGCACCTTCGAAAAACTCTGCGATGGCTTTGACGCGACTGATGGCGAACTGACCATGGATGTAACGCTGAAGGCGTATCAGATGCTGGCCCGCATGGCGTTACACCTGCACGCCATGCCTCCACATTATGACGCACTGACAACAGACAAAGACCGGAGGAACGAACCGGACACGGAGCTGCTGCCGGGCGCAATCCTTCGCCTGACCTGTGCGGAATGGTGGAAACGCAAACTGTGGCTGTTACGTTGCGAGTGGAGAGAAGAACAACTCCGCGCCGCCTGTCTGGTTTCCAGAAAAACATCACCCTATCTGAGCCAGGACGCGTTAAGCGAGTTTCGCGCACAGCGCGAGAAAACACGCGATTTCCTGAAAAGTTTCATACTGGAAAACGAAGACGGGTTCACGATTGATCTCGAGACAGTGTATTACGCGGGAGTAAGTAACCCGGTTCACCGTAAGGCAGAAATGATGGCCACCATGAAGGGGCTGGAACTTCTGGCCGAAGCCCGTGGCGACAAAGCGGTGTTTCTGACTGTCACCTGCCCGTCAAAATACCACGCCACAACAGAGAACGGTCATCCGAATCCCAAATGGAACGGGGCCACCATGCGCGACTCCAGCGATTACCTGGTTAACACGTTTTTTGCGGCGGTCCGCAAAAAACTGAACCGCGACGGCCTGCGCTGGTATGGCATCCGCACGGTGGAGCCTCACCATGACGGCACCGTGCACTGGCACATGATGGTCTTTGCTCATCCGGAAGAAATCGACAGCATCGTGGCCATCACCCGCGATATTGCCATTCAGGAAGACCGCCACGAGCTGGGCAATGATATTACTCCGCGCTTTAAGGTGGAGTATGTCGACGGCTCAAAAGGCACACCAACCAGCTACATCGCCACCTACATCGGAAAGAACCTGGACAGCCGCGCCGTGGATGGCATCGACCCAAAAACGGGCAAGCCACGCGTTGACCACGAAACCGGAAAATCAATGGCCGAGAGCGTGGAACGCGCCATCGGCTGGGCGCGCCTTCACCGGGTCCGCCAGTTCCAGTTCTTTGGCATTCCCTCCCGTCAGGTGTGGCGTGAACTCCGCCGCCTTGCCAGCCAGATGGCACGCAACCCGGAAGGCCCGCAACGGCTGAAGGATGACGCAATGGATGCGGTTCTTGCTGCCGCTGATGCCGGGTGTTTTGCCACCTACATTGAAAAACAGGGTGGCGTACTTGTTCCGCGCAAGGACTACCTGATTCGCACAGCCTACGACCTCGCAGATGAGCTGAACGATTACGGCGAACAGAGTGTACAGATTTACGGGATCTGGTCGCCACTCATCGGGGAATCCTCCCGTGTGTGCACGCACCCGGATAACTGGAAGCTGGTAAGACGTAAACCGGAAGCGGAAGACAGCACCCACGAAAATGGTTTTGACCTTCAGGGCGGCCCTGCCGCCCCTTGGACTCGTGGCAATAACTGTCCCCGTGTACAGGAAACGGACAACAACGGGACAGAACAGCCGGAAGAACGGCCAGCACCGTGGCCGCAGCTCCCTGACGGCGTTGAAGTGAACGAATGGATGCGCTCACTGAAACGGCACGAACGCCGGGCGCTGATGCGTTCGCTTCGTGACAAACAGGCAAAAAACAGCAGTGATGAAATGCAGAGCTGGACACAGAGCCGCAAACAGCAGCGGCCTTTGCCTGATAACCACGAATTACTCGCTAAAGAATGGCGGGAATCTGCCGAATCTCTCGACCTGCATATCGGTGAACAGCAGATGCAGCACCTGTTACGGGGCGGCAGCCTGTACGTTGACGGCAGCATCATTGCACCGCAGGGATTTGAAATTGTACGCAAACCGGATACCCGCCCGGACAGCCGAATCACGCAGCTCTGGCAGCGCCTGAGCCGTAATCACGGCGTAAGCAGCACAGAGATCCGCCATAACCCGGTCGCCAGCTATCTGGAACAACTGGGGGCATCAGACCCCGAAGCCGCCGCACGTCTGGCATCCACACTTCAGCAGGACCAGAACACCATGAAAACCCCCGTTACCGTGCTTTCTGACATGCTGCGCGCCATCCGTGACACAGAGCACGCACAGAGAATCAGTGAAACCACTGAACGCGCCCACCGCAAAGCAGACCTGCTGCGGGGTAGCCTGACCAGTGGAAACAAAAAACAGACAGAAACGGGACTCACAAATCCCGTAAATGAGCAAAAAACGCGCCATAAAACATGAAGTGCGCACAAAACAGGCAAAAGCGGGATTTGAAAATCCCGTAAACGATTAATTAATCAACATAAGGAAAAGCGACATGAAAATTTGTATCGACGACGGCTCCACCAACATCAAGCTGGCATGGACTGAGAACGGCGAACGCCGCAACGCCATCAGCCCGAACAGTTTCAAGTCGGAATGGTCTGCGCCGTTCGGTGGCACGCAGCCCGCGAACTACATGCTTGATGGCGTGCGCTATGGTTTTGATCCGGTCAGCGATCGCTTTGTCCAGACGACCGACACGCAATACCAGTACAGCGATGTGAATGTCATTGCCATTCATCACGCGCTGGTCAAATCAGGCATCACGCCACAGGAGGTGGATGTGGTTGTCACCCTGCCACTGAGCGAGTATTTCGACACAAACGCACAGCCGGACATGGCCAACATCAACCGCAAAAAAGCGAACGTCATGCGCCCGGTGGAGTACCAGAACGGTGAGGCATTCACTATCCGTAACGTGCGGGTTATGCCTGAATCCATTCCGGCTGGCTTTAAAGCACTGGCTGACATGAGTCCGTTTGAATCCCTGCTGATTGTGGATTTAGGCGGAACCACGCTGGATGTGGCAAAGGTTCAGGGGCAACTGGCAGGTATCAGCCAGGTGTTTTGCGATCCACACGTAGGCGTTTCCCTGATGGCCGATGCCGTACTGTCGGTGATGGCCACTAACGGTATGCGCACCAGTCACCACATCGCCAATACCATTATCGAACATCGCCATGATGAAGCCTGGCTGCGCCAGCACATCCACAATGACGCGCATTACGCCAGCCTGATGGCGGTTATTCGTGAAAAGGAAGAAACACTGAAACAACGCGTGATCCGCGCGCTGGCGGTTTTTTCGGGTTACGGGCGGGTGATGGTTGTCGGTGGAGGGGCGGAGATTGTGGCACCCGCTATCCGCGAAGTCTGCGGAGTTAATGCGACTTTCATCGCGGACGGGGTGCCACAGTTTGCTCTGGTTAATGGGCTGTACACAATGGACAAGGAGTAAACCAATGACGACACCAACCAGACGGATAAGTTTCTATCTGAAGCCCGCCGCCGTCAAGAGTGAGCAGGAGGCGTGCAATTACCTCGATAGCCTGCCAGCCTCCGAACGCAGCCGCGCGCAACGCGCGGCCTTTCTGGCTGGGCTAGCGCTCATAAAGCGCAACCCAGCATTTGCCTACTGGATGGCCGAATGGCCAGAGGACAACCTCCCCTTCAATACCGTTAGCATCAAGGAAACATACCAGGATAATCAGCCTAGCGGAGTTGAATGCAATTTTTATAAAATAAAAAAGAATATTCAGACCTTATTCCCAGAATAATCTGATAATTGTATGTGAACTAATAAAATACAGACCAACACATCATTCTGGCACCCTTGCTAACAGGGTGCCAATGTTTCAAATCATGATGAAATTGCCGAAGTTTTTTTATCGTGCTGAAGTACCGCAAATGCCATTAAAACCTCAAGAGAATAGCGGCGATAATACTTAACAAAACCATAATAAAATACTCGGGATGCAGCAATACAAAACAAGAGAAGAAAACAAAAAGGTAACAGCCTGATATTTATATCTATTAAAAAGGATAGAAGGAACAGGAGCATAAGCAACCAGACTGAAGCGAGAAAAACAAATGTAATGTTTCTACAAAAACCATACAAAGCAACATAGTTTTGCATTTTCACCTGATGATTTTTAGAATGTTCATACACATAATGATAAGCAAGGCGAAAAAGATCGCCCCTCAAGCCCTTACGTCGATATAGCGTAGATACAGAAAAAACATTTATATAACCATCTCGTATTTGCGGCCAAAAGACTTTAATAAGTATAGAATGCAGTGTGGTTTTATGATGTTCTGCTTTATCAAAAGCTGATACAGGAAATAAAAAAACTCCACGGATAAAATTAACTATACTGAACTTAGTATTATGTCGTTTTATTTTCAGGGAACTTCTTTTAGAAAACAGATAAATTGAAGGATACCCAAGTTTACTGTTCATGTATTTTTCAATTAAACAGGATGATAGAATAGATATGAAGTGACCTGAAATATATGATAGAACGATTAATACCACATATATAAACACACTTATTATTTCTTTATATTTCAGGATATGGTTAAGAATACCTTCTATATAAACAGGGTTAATTTCAATAGAAAACAAAAAAAGGATAAACAGGAATAACCCACCTGGAATTAGATAGCCCAAAAAGTCATAAAATGAAAACGGATTCTGTGTCACACTTCCCCCTGTGTTACTTGTAAATTAAAGGGTAAAACATTATTTGTTTTTCCGTAAAGGATTAGCTTTCCATCTTCTTACTAACCATTCGAATTCTTGATATGTAGTATCCGAATTAATGCTTTCTCTGATTGCTTTAATTAATGGCTCGGCAATATCATATGTCTCTACAACTGTTGTGTAAGATGTTCTTTTTATCATTTTTTCATCATAAATACCTTCACGAATACTTACAGCAACTCGCTCGTAAAAATTTAAAATATATTGAAATTTTCGACGCTCGGCCATTTCTTCATCTGTTATTATGCAACCATCACAAGGAAAAACATAAGAACGAAATGATTTGCCGGAACGATGCACTTGTTTCAGGGTATGCAATGACTCTATATATTGCATATCTTGCCGACTCTCAAAAAGAAAGTTGGCCGTTTGAGTTTTTTTTGCGGTACGCACATTGTAGATAATGGTTCCAATGGCAACCAAAACGCCAAGCAGAACAATAGCATTGCTGATGATTTGTAGTGTTATTGGGTTCATCCTATTTCATCCATAAAAAAGGCGGGGAGCAAATCCCCGCCTCATTAGAGGTCAACGTAGCTTAGAAACCATCAAATTCATCATACATTTTTTTCATATCAACCCCCTCATAGAAATCATAACCACGTTTTGTGGTTTTTGTGACGCATAAACTACATCAAAGGCAAGCCACGGTCAAATATATAGGCATGCTTACCTGCACAAAAGTGCACAAATTTGCACAATTTTTTTGAACGACTTTTTGCCCTTCCGGCCCGCGTGGCGGCTGGATCCGTCAAGGATCCGTGCATGCACAAAAAAACGCGCTTTTTCTGCGCGCAGGTGACGGGGGAACAGCCCGCGTTTCAGGGGGTAAATAGCGTTCCCTTAACGATGTCGCAGCGACACGACAGAATGGCCGTATTTCTCACGCTGAGCGTGAAAAATACGTGAGGGATTCTGGTTTGATGGGGTGAAAGGTAAGGCCGTCAAAATCGCACTGAGGCGGCGAGAACATGCAGTCAGCGCAGTGGGATTGCGTAAGAGTCTGACCGTCGATGATGGCAATAAGCAGGAAAGCGTCGTGAAATTATCTGACTGATACAGGAGCTGGAGAGTCGGGGCATAAATTTTTTATGCCCCGGCGAAGCAGCAGACAAGCGAAGCGCGTCAGGATGTGGGCTGGGTATCTAACAGTGCGTAAGGGTTAAAGCGGATCACCTCTTCGCCAAGCCAGTCATTGATATGCTTCATGGCCTCCATGACGGGCATCAGCTCGTTAATTGCGTAAACCCGCGCGGCCTTCTCCACATCACCAAACGCACTTTTTTCGCCCGGCATCGCCCCCATCAGTTGCGGCGGAACGCGGTGCGCAGCCAGCACATCATCACGGGATGCCGCCTTAACATTCATGAACTCATCTTTTGCGGTGATCTGCTGGAACGGCAAAATTTGCACCCCCTCTTTGCCCCCGTTGGGCGCATGAATGAGCACGTTTTTAAACGCACCACCACCACGTGCCCCCTGTAGCGTTTCTTTCAGGGAGTCCATGCTTTCGCGGTTTACCTGCGCTGCACCGATGTAGATGATGCACCCGGCGTGGGATCCGTTGTCGTAGTACAGTTTTCTGAACATGTCCGCCGAATGAGAAAGGCTGGCCGAGAGTAATGCGCCAAGATATTCCGGCATGCCGTAAATTTCCTGGTTAATGTCCGGATTCATCAGGTGGCACACTTTGCCAGGGCGAAACCGAAACGCGTCCTTGCCATCCTGCACATACCACCATGATTCAAGATCGCTTCCGCGTCGCATGTATTTCGCCAGTGCGTGCCGTAATTTAAGCGGTTCGCCGAGCATATTGCTTCGAAGCTCAAGAAATGCGTTACCGAACACAAACCAGTCCAGCGCCAGCGCCGAGAAATCCTGCCGGGAAAGCAGCGGGTGCGGGATGTAGCAACCGAGTAATACATTGCGCTTAAAGTAAAGCGCAGACTGATGCCAGGACGTTTGCCGGGCAGCTCTTGCCAGACCGTACCAGTCCACCGGGGTTTCATACCACCGACCGTTATCAGCACAGTACATATTGTCCAGCAGGTCATGCCCGGTCAGGCGGTAAGGACCATCAAATGTGAATGCACTGAGCGACGATTCTTTCCTGAGCGCATCAGCGAGATCAATGCGTGAACTCATGCGCAATTTTTTATTTTTTCTGCTCATCAGAACTCCATAACCGTGAAACGCTCGTTTTCTCCTTCGCCGCCAATCGGTTCGTTAATGACAGCAAGCATGGTTGCCCACGCAAGGTCGCCGTGGCTGATCCCCCTCGCACGGTCCGTTTCGTAAGTGATAAAGCCGCCCGGTGTTTTCACCTTACGCACGGCGTTAAAGGCCGCGACCAGCTCGCGTTCGGCGCGATCGTATTCCCACCGCCCGGCACGCATTATTTGCAGCATTTTCAGTACCAGCGACCGTTTTGATGACAGGGTGAAGGTGTACGGAATAGCTGCAGGGAAAAACCGTTTCACTATCTGATAAACAGCCTCCCCGTTCCCGCCCGTCACATCAATGCCGATGTGTTCCACGTTGTAGCGATACGTGAACTCTTCAATGACTCTGGCCTGTTCTTCAAACTCCAGCCCCTGAACGCGTCGCGTCTCCACCGTTCGAAAACGGCCACCAGGAACAGCCGGAGGAACCACCACGGACACAGCGCCGCTGTCGCCGTTGCCACTGCTGCCGTTTGCGTCATACCCAATCCATACCGGACGATTCCCCATCGGGCGGGGAGCAAAAGGTTTCCAGTCTTTCCAGTCGTCGTATCCATCAACACCGCAGCCAATCAGGATATTCAGGTTAAATGCCGATTCCCCTTCGCGGACAAACTCACACATATAGAGATTGCGGAACTCGTCTTCGGTGTTTTCATCACGAATTTCATCAATATCGGTGTGTTTCCAGCCGTGATTAACCACATCTTCCAGCGTGACAATTTGCCGCCACGTCCGGTCGGGGCAGATAAGCCCGTTATGCAGCGTTTTCCAGTCCACAGAAAAATGCTGGCGTTTATGCGCGGCCTTTTTCTCGTTCCAGCGGTCGCCGTTCCAGTAGACGTATGCCTCGTGCGTTTCGGTTGATGGCGTGGAGAAGTAGGTGCGTCGCAGTCCGCTGAGGGTTGCCATAGCGCCAGCCACCTTGCGCAGTTCAGCAAAGCGACTGACCCAGAAAAATTCATCAAAATAAAAATTGCCTGTGTAGGACTGTGCCGTTGCAGCAGAAGTACCGAGAAAATGCAGTTCTGCGCCGTTGGAGAGGATGATTTTATCGCCCCCTTTCAGCTCCACATCAACTTCAGCCGCGGCCTTCTGAATAATGCTTTTAAACTGGAACGCCTGACGACGCGACGCAGACAAAAAAATCTGGTTACGCTGGTAAGGTTGTGCCACATCGTCACGCAGCGCCATCAGCAGTGCTTCCTGTGCAAAATACCAGGTCGCCCCAATCTGTCGGGATTTCAGGATCATCCTGTTACGTATCCCGGCTTCGCTGCAAAGGGTCAGGGAGTCAAACCAGCCCCGCTGATGCCACTCCAGTCTGCTGATGATTTTTTCCCGCAGTGCGGCAATCTGCTCCGGCGTGAAATGATTTTTAAGTTTTTTCGCCCGGCCTTTCTTTCCTGTGGCCGTCGCATCCGGCTGGCCATCATGCAGTTTTTTAAGCTGCCGGGTCAGCAGGTCTATTTCCTTAAAGTCACCACCTGTTTTATTCTGTTTTTCAGTAAGCTGGATGAGGCGCGCATCGATGGACTGCGTGACACGCTGCACGGGTGGCGTTTCATCCCACTGGTCGCGTTTTTTCCACGCATAAATCGTGTTCGGGTTTATTCCCATCAGACGTGATATTTCTGCGGGCGGATAACCCTGCCAGTAAAGTTGCCGCGCACGCTGGCGCACAAAAGCGTCCTGAATCATTGCTCCCCCTGAGTAATTACAGGAAGATTACCCGCGCGCGAAACCGTTCTCCTTAACCCCCTGTTCTGGCCGTTTTCTTACAACAAAAGCCCTTTGTATCAGCCTGTTACGCTTTGCCATCATGACTGAAGAACCAGTCAGAGGGGCAAAAACTATGGCTAATGAAAAAAAGACATCCCGCAAAAAGTTTCGCGTGGCTGTCTCCGGATCAACTGTTGATGGCCGTGAAATCAGTCCGGTGCATCTGCGTGAAGCCGCCGAGAACTTCAACCCGGATGTTTACGCTGCCCGCGTGAACGTTGAGCACTATCTCTCGCCATGCCCGTCAAGCGAATTTTCCGCAATGGGCGATGTCACCGCACTGAGTACGGAAGACATTACGGAAGGTCCGCTGGCCGGACGTACTGCGCTGTATGCAGAAATCGAACCGACCGAGCGCATGAAGCAGCTTGTCGCGGACGGCAAGAAAATCTATTCCAGTATCGAACTGCACCCGCAGTTCTCCGTTAACGGGCGCGCCTATCTGGTCGGGCTGGCGATGACCGACACCCCGGCAAGCCTGGGCACTGAGCGCCTGAAATTCACGGCACAGCAACGTCAGGCGGTGATGACGTTCAACAGTGTCCAGGGTGAAGCACCGCTCATTTCCGAAGCCATCGAGTCTGAAATCATCGAAATGGCAGAACAACGCCAGGAAGAAGGCACCCAGTGGTTTAACCGCGTAATGGGGATTATTGGTCGTGGCCGCAAAGCGGATGACGCCAGTTTCTCCCGTATTCAGGAAGCGGTGGAAGGCGTCGCAACGTCACAGGCCGACATTATCGACCGTTTTAATGTGCTGGAAACCCGCCATCAGCAGGACCGCCAGAAAATCACGTCACTGACCACAGAGCTGACAGCACTGAAGGAAAAACTGCGCACGCAGGACGGCGATCCGCAGAACCGCTTCACCGCAACGGGCGCAGCCTCCGACCAGCTGGCTGACTTCTGATAAGACAAAGGAGCAAATTTTTATGAATCTGGTGATGTCAGATATTACCCGCAACAAGCTGGGTTGCTATATGGCGCAGCAGGCGTCGCTTAACAATATCCCGGTATCTGCACTGGTATCGCGATTTACCGTAGAACCCTCGGTGCAGCAGCGTTTTGAAAACGCAGTAAAGGAGAGCACTGAATTTACAAAAAAAATTAACGTGTTCGGTGTGACTGACCAGAAAGGCGAAAAAATCCTCCTGGACACCACCGGGCCAATTGCACGCAC
Source organism: Escherichia sp. WS3227_2 (assembly GCF_046486495.1). Taxonomy (NCBI): domain Bacteria; kingdom Pseudomonadati; phylum Pseudomonadota; class Gammaproteobacteria; order Enterobacterales; family Enterobacteriaceae; genus Escherichia; species Escherichia sp. WS3227_2. The sequence continues at coordinate 30,318 of NZ_JBJQLG010000016.1, read as the reverse complement.
GAATACCAGTTATGACGGCACAAAACGCCGTAACCCGAATAACGTGGTTGATCTGAAAAACCGCAAATACCAGTGCGAACAGGTGAACTACGACACGTTTATTTCGTATCCGCAGCTTGATGCCTGGGCGGCACACCCTGATTTTCAGTCCCGCATCAGCGCACAGATTGCCCGACAGGTGGCGCTTGACCGCATCATGATCGGTTTCAACGGCACGTCTCACGCGGATGAGTCCAACTTCAGCACCAACAAGCTGCTTCAGGACGTTAACGTGGGATGGCTGGAGCACATCAGAACCGACGCCAGCGAGCGCGTTATGAATGATGTAACGCTGACCTCCCGCAACATGGACAACACCGTGGCGCACGCGGGTAAATATGCGAACGCTGATGCACTGGTACAGGACGCGCGCTCATCCCTGCTGGATGAATGGCACAAGGAAGCTGACGACCTCGTGGTGATTATGGGGCGCAACCTGTTTAACTCGCTGCGTCTGCCCGTGCTGAACAGCATCAGCGGCCAGAATCCCAATGCGGAATTACTTGCCGGACAGCTCATCCTGTCATCGCGCGCCATTGGCGGGCTGGATGTATTCCTTGCGCCGTTCTTCCCGGATGCAACGATGCTGATCACCTCGTTCAACAACCTGTCAATTTACTGGCAGAAAGGAACAATGCGTCGCCTGATGAAAGACGAGCCGGAATACAACCGCATCGCCACCTACCAGTCCATCAATGACGCTTATGTCGTTGAAGACTATGGCAAGTGCGCGATGGTCACTGGCCTGAAGTTCGCCGACAGCTAATCACCTCACGGCGGGCATCATGCCCGCCTGTAACGGAGAGAAAAAATGATTACTCCTGCACAGCAACACTGGCAGAACGTGATGGCACAGCGCGCAGGCCGGGCGAATGAAGGCGTGGACCACGCCGCGCGTACCGCGCATGAAGAGGTGCTGTATCGTCTGCGTCTGGCACAGGCCCGGCTTAAGGGCGTACAGGCCAGAAGCGCGAAAGCCGCCATCAAAAAAGAGTTATTGCCGGACTTTTCCGGCTGGATTGAGGGAACGCTGGAGGCTGACGGCGGGCAGCAGGATGAAGTGATTGCCACGCTGATGGTCTGGGCGATTGACTGCGGCGATCTTCCGCTGGCGCTGCGTATTGGTGCATATGTGGTCCGTCACAACCTCATCATGCCGGATAACTTTGGACGTACTGCTGCCACGGTACTGACCGAAGAAATCTGTAATCCGGTACTGACGCAGGCCGGGACGGATGCCGACGCGGATTTGTCCGCCTTTATCGAACCACTGGACACCCTCCGGGAGATTGTCACCGACCAGGACATGCCGGACGAAGTGCGCGCCAAATTATGCAAAGCGTGCGCCTTTGCCCGCCGTGGCCTGAGTGATACGGACAGCATGGCCCTGTCACTGAAGCTGCTGCGCGAAGCAATGCACCTGAACCCGAACGCAGGTGTGAAACGCGAGATTGCAACCCTTTCCCGCGCCCTGAAAAAAGCCGATTCCGCAGCCGCACCAGAAGACGCCAGCGCACAGCAGACGCAGGACGAAAGCAGCAAAAGTAAAAAGACAACGCGGAAGCCTGCAACACGAAAAACCACCGCGACGCAGAAGGCGAAGCGCGGTTAACGACTGACCCCGTCAGCGGGCGGCGTGCGCGGTTTTCCGGTTTGACTCCGTGACCGTTTACACCGCGCACCCACCGCCCGATTTTTTTCAGGAGTGAACCCCATGAGTATGGTTGCCAGAACTGAACCCAGACCCGCAGAGGACGACATCACCGATACCGATGATGGCGATACCCGCATTTCAGCGGGTGCATTCTGGCCGGATATTGTGCTGCGCGAGCTGCGTCTGGCGGTACGACTGCCGGGCCGCGTGACCACCTCCCGCCTGCTGCATACTGCCACCGGGGCTGTGGCACACGTTACCCGCGAGCTGGAAGCATGGCAGCAGGAACAGCAGGCAGCTGGCCATCAGACGCTGGCCGATGTTCCGGCACCCGTAATTAACGGAGAAAGCGTCAATCTCTGGCACTGGCGCAATGCTGTTTATACCGCCACGCGCGCCCTGATTCTGGAGCGTTACCGCGATGCGGACACAACGGACAAGGGCGACCGCCGGGCGGACGCACTGGATATACAGACATCGGATTTGTGGCGCGATGTGAGCTGGGCCATCTCTGACATTCTGTGCCGCCCGCGAATCTTTGCGGAATTGTGCTGATGAAAGTGAAGGCACTGGAAGGCGACACCGTGGATTCGCTCTGTTTCCGGTACTACGGCACGACGCAGGGCGTCACCGAAAAGGTGCTGGATGCTAACCCCGGACTCTGTCAGCAGGTATTTCTGGACGCCGGGCAGGACGTGGAGATGCCGGAGCCGGAGAAGAAGAAACGAGAAATGATTCAGTTGTGGGGGGAGTAGCAGTGAGCACCATTCAAACAGGGATCACAGAGCAGGTTATTGCGTGGCTCTTTGACCACCTGCCAACGGTGTATGCAGCAGGCGCGGCAGTCAGCATTTCCGCGCTGATGAGTCTTTATGACGGACGAACACTGGTTCAGACCGTAACGGGATCGCTGGCGTGCGGCGTTCTTGCCATGGCCGTGGCCGGGTCGTTGCGCTTCTTCGGGTTTCCTGAAGATGCTGTGACGTTTATCGGCGCATCAATCGGTTTTATGGGGGCAGAGAAAGCACGCGACAAGGTTATTGCGGCCTTTAATCGCAGGGTGAAGGAGAAGGACGAATGAGCAACACATTTAAATTCAGCAGCCGGAGCGAAAAGAATTTGCAGGGCGTAAATCCTGATCTGGTGAAAGTGACCCGACGGGCACTGGAAATCTCGGAAGTGGATTTTGGTATCACCGAAGGGTTGCGCAGCCGTTACCGCCAGAAGCAACTGGTGGCCACGGGTAAGAGCCAGACCATGAACAGCCGCCACCTTACGGGACATGCCGTGGATGTTGTGGCTTATATCGGCAGCCAGGTGTCATGGGAATGGCCGCTGTACGAAAAAATCGCAGCAGCATTCAGACAGGCCAGCCGGGAACTGAATATTCCGGTGGAATGGGGCGGCGACTGGAAGACCCTGAAAGACGGACCGCATTTTCAGTTACCACACGGAGCCTATCCGGCATGAAGCTCTGGCCCACGCTGGGTGTCGCTTTCCTTCTGATTGCCGCATGGGGAGCATCCATGCGTCTGTCGTGGTCACTGGGCCGGGAGAACGCCAGAAACGAAGCGCAGGCCAGCACCCTGAAAAGTACCGTCGACACCCTGAATATCATCAGCGCCGGGGTACAGGATATGCAGCAGGTGCTGGCACAACTCCGCGCGGAAAATCAGCAACGCAATCAGGACGGAGAGGCCAGACGTGAACAGCTACGCAACGATATTGCAAAAGATGAATGCGCCCACGCTTTGCCTGACGCTCGTTTTACTGACAGGCTGCGCAGGCACGCAGAACGCGCCACGGCCAGCGCCGTCAGTTCGGCTTATACCGCAGACGCTGACCATACCGGTAACGCCTCCCCCCTTCCCTGATACTCCCACATGGGGAAATCTCGGTATATGGGGCGACCGCCTTCTGGATGCACTGGAAACCTGTAACGCGGATAAACGGGCCATTGAATTACTGGAACAGCGCAGGCTGCAACGACTGAACAACGAGGATAACAACCATGCTGAAAACTGATTCCCTGCGTGAAGCCATGACCCGTTCATGCCGATGGTGTCAGGCCAACCCGGAAAAATTCACCATTTTCGTGGAGAGCGGCAACATTGAAACGACCGGAGAAACCCCATCGTTTGTTTACCGCTATCAGATGGTGATGTTTGTCATGGATTACGCCGGGGAGCTGGATGACCTCACGCTGCCGCTGCTGGCGTGGTTATCCCAAAATCAGCCACAGTTGTTGCTCAACCCTGAGCGTAATCAGGACATCAAATTCTCCGCCGTTATCAATGACGATGACAGCGCCGATCTCCTGTTTACGCTCCCCTTGCGGGAACGCGTTCGCATCACGCGCAGCAGTCAGGGCACACCGCAGGCAGAACACCTGCCGGAGCCAAAACCCCGCCTGCCATCTTCCGAAGGCGACTGGTCGCATGTATTCCAGGATGTGACGTGGGGTGAAAGCGATGGATAAGGCATTCACCCGCGTGGATGAAACCTTTGAGGCCATCCGCGACAGCCTGAATCAGCAGGCCATCAATAACATCGCCAGAAAGCTGGCACAGGATTTACGTCGCGCCCAGCAGGCACGTATCCGGTCACAGAAAGCGCCGGACGGGACCGCATGGACACCACGCAGACGCCGCGTAACCCGGATACAGGAACGCATTCGCTTTATCTGGAATAACGAAGCACGCACGCTGAAAAACTGGCATCACGACACGGGGAAATACGGGCGAACCATCACCGGGTGGGATGAGGATAAAAACAACATCCGCACGTTTTACCGGGATGACATCGACCGCTTTCTGGAAATACGCACCCGGCGCATCAACCAGGACAGCACAAAGCGCGTCCCCATGTTCGTAAAACTGCGCACCGCCCGCTACCTGAAAGCCCGTGCGGATACTTCCGGTGTGACGGTGGGTTACAGCGGCGTGGCTGCACGTATTGCACGCGTTCATCAGTTCGGTGAGCGCGATCAGGTTGCGCCGGGCATTTTCACCGATTACCCGGTACGTGAGCTGTTGGGCATCAGTCAGGCAGATGAACGCCTGATTTATAACACGGTGCTGGGCCGGATTGCGGAGGCTGTACGGTGAGCGCAGAACTCATGCGACTGCTGAGCAATATCATCCGCACCGGGATCATCTCTGAAGTTGATGAGAAGTCCTGGCGCGTGCGCGTTCGCAGCGGCGAACTGGAGACAGGCTGGTTGCGCTGGAACACCACGCGCGCGGGAGCCTTCAATGTGTGGCTGCCGCCATCACCCGGCGAACAGGTGGTAATTGCCTGCATTGGCGGCAACCCGGAAACCGCCATGATAATTGGCAGCCTGTGGAGTGATGCCAGTCCGGCCCCCGGCAAAAGCCTGAAAGAAATCGTGATCAGCGCGCCGGACGGCGCGGTGTTCCGCTACGACGCGGACGCAGGCGCACTGAGCGCCAGCGGCATGAAAACGGCCACTTTACAGGCATCCGTCAGCGTGACACTGGACACGCCCGTCGTGGAATGCACAAACCTTCTGAGAACGGCGACGCTTGACGTCACAAAAGGGGGAAAGATGAGCGGCAATATCACGCACAGCGGCGGCGATTTCACCTCAAACGGCATTACCGTGCATACGCATAAACACGGTGGCGTGAAAGGTGGCAGCGATTCGACAGGAGGCCCGCAGTGACAACCCGCTACACAGGAATGAACCCGGACGGAACGGGAAACCTGAACGATATGGAGCACCTGAAACAGTCAGTCAGGGACATCCTGACCACCCCACTGGCAAGCCGGGTTATGCGACGGGAATATGGCAGCCTTGTGCCTGATTTGATTGACGAACCCATGAATAACACCACGCGTCTGCAATGCATGAGTGCTGCCGTGATTGCGCTGACACGATGGGAACCCCGCATTGCCCTGGATGCCATCGACGTTGTCTGGAAAGCGGGAGGCCGCGCCGGGGTGACGCTGTCGGGCACTGTCATGCAGACCATGCAGAATGTTGAATTAACCATCACGCTGAGGGAGTAAATCATGCCCGCCGTTGACCTTTCACAGTTACCGGACCCCGCCATCATCGCGGAGCCTGACTTTGAGGCAATTCTGGCTGACACAAAGGCCATGATGATTGCGGCTTATCCCGCCGAACAGCGTGAAGCCGTTTCCGCCGCGCTGGAGCTGGAATCGGAACCCCTTAACGTTATCGCTCAAACCATGTCGTTTCGTGAAATGCTGTTACGCCAGCGGGTTAACGAGGGGGCACGCGCCTGCATGTTAAGCCACAGCGCCGGGACAGACCTGGACAACCTCGCGGGCAATATGAACACAAAACGCCTGGTTATCACTCCGGCAACGGATACCACCGACGCGGTGATGGAGAGCGACACCTCGCTGAGACTGCGGGCGCAGCGGGCGTACGACGGCCTGAGTGTTGCTGGCCCGTCAGGTGCATACGAGTATTTTGCACGCAGCGCCAGCGGTCTGGTGCGTGATGCGCGGGCTATCAGTCCGTCTCCGGCAAATGTGACGGTTTCCATTCTGTCCACTGAAGGCGACGGCACAGCAACGGAGGCGTTGCTTAATACCGTTCGCGCCGTTCTGAATGCAGAGGACACCCGCCCGGTGGCCGACCGCCTGACCGTACAGAGCGCCAGAATCGTGACATGGCGGCTGAATGCAAAACTGTACTTTTACCCCGGCCCGGAATCCGAACCTATTCTGGCTGCGGCGGAATCGTCGTTCAGGAAGTGGCTGGCTGAGCAGGGGCTTATCGGTCAGGACGTGGCGTTGTCCGCCATTGCTGCCGCACTGCATGTGCACGGTGTGCAACGCGTGGAGATAATCGAACCCACACAGAATATGGCCATCAGCGACATACAGGCGGCGCGCTGTGAGTCGTTCACCATCAGCGAAGGTGGGCGCAATGAGTAATTCACTGTTACCACCATCAGCCAGCAGTTTCATGCGTTGTGCCGAAGCTGTCGGAACGCGCATTACAGACATCCCGGTAGACCTCAACACGCTGTGGTCGCCGGATACCTGCCCGGTGCATCTGCTGCCTTATCTCGCCTGGGCGTTTTCCGTTGACCGCTGGGATCGCAACTGGCCGGAAGAGACAAAACGACAGGTGATTCGTGATGCATGGCTGATACACCGACACAAAGGGACCATCAGCGCACTGCGCAGGGCCATTGAGCCGCTGGGATACCTCATTCGCGTGTCTGAGTGGTGGGAGTTCGGCGGAGAACCGGGAACATTTACCGTTGAAGTCGGCACACTGGACAGTGGCGTGACGGAGGAAATGTATCTGGAAATGGAGCGGTTGATTGCTGATGCCCGTCCGGTCAGCCGCCACATGACAGGGCTGAATATCATTCAGGAAATTCCGGGGGATATTTTCGCAGCGGCGGCAACTTATGACGGTGAAGTTATTACCATTTATCCGGACGATTAAGCATGAGTACCACAACACGAAAATTTAAAACCGTTATCACCGATACAGGTGCCAAAAAATTAGCTCAGGCAGCCGCGCCAGATGGTAAGCCTGTTCGCCTGACTCATATGGCCGTGGGCGACGGTGGCGGCACGTTGCCCACACCAGACAGTAAGCAGACCCGTCTGGTGCATGAGGTGTGGCGACATACTGTTAATCGCGTCATCCTGGACGCAACACATCAGAACCGCATTATTGCGGAGCTGCTTATTCCTCCTGAAACGGGCGGATTCTGGATCCGGGAAATTGGTGTGTTTGATGAGAACGGCGATTTGATCGCGGTGGGCAATACTGCCGAAAGTTACAAGCCAATCGTTGCCGAAGGGTCCGGACGCGCACAAACATTTCGCACCATTCTGACCGTATCCAGCACAGCCACCGTGGCGCTTACCGTGGATAACACCATGGTGATGGCCACAGTGGATTACGTGGATGACAAACTGAAAGAGCATGAACAGTCACGACGTCACCCGGACGCCTCGCTGACCGCAAAAGGTTTTACTCAGCTAAGCAGCGCGACCAACAGCACGTCTGAAACACTGGCCGCAACGCCGAAAGCGGTAAAGGCAGCATATGACCTTGCTAACGGGAAATATACTGCGCAGGATGCCACCACGGCGCGAAAAGGCCTTGTTCAGCTCAGTAGTGCCACCAACAGCACGTCTGAAACGCTCGCCGCAACGCCGAAAGCGGTAAAGGCAGCATATGACCTTGCTAACGGGAAATACACTGCACAGGACGCCACCACAGCGCGAAAAGGTCTTGTCCAGCTCAGTAGCGCCACCAACAGCACGTCTGAAGCATTGGCCGCAACACCGAAAGCGGTAAAGGCCGCGTATGACCTTGCTAACGGGAAATACACTGCGCAGGATGCCACCACAGCGCGAAAAGGCCTTGTCCAGCTCAGTAGCGCCACCAACAGCGATTCTGAAACGCTGGCCGCAACACCAAAAGCGGTGAAGTCTGCCTATGACAATGCTGAAAAACGTCTTCAGAAAGATCAGAACGGTGCGGATATTCCGGGAAAGGATACCTTCACGAAAAATATCGGTGCCTGTCGTGCTTATAGCGGCGCTTTGAGCACTGAAGCCGGAAACTGGACAACCGCTCAGTTTATTGAATGGCTGGATTCCCGTGGTGCATTTAATCATCCGTACTGGATGTGCAAAGGCTCCTGGTCATATGCAAATAACAAAATCATTACGGATACCGGATGTGGTGATATCCACCTGGCTGGTTGTGTCGTCGAGGTCATGGGAACTAAATCTGCAATCACTATCCGAGTGACCACGCCGACAACATCAAGTGGTGGCGGTACAACCAGCGCGCAATTCACTTACATTAATCATGGGGACGTCTACTCCCCCGGCTGGCGTCGTGACTGGAATCGTCAGGGCGACTCAATGACCGGAACGATTAATCAGGATGGCGGAAGCCAGAATGCCTATATGTCTACGGCCTTATGTTCAGGCACCAGAGGCGGCAAAAAATATCTCAGAAAGTTTCGTGGTGGAGAAGGGGACACTATCTGGCATGAAACAGTACAGGGCGGGGTAATTCGCTGGGCGACAGGAAACTATGACGCTCAGGAAGAATTATCACTCAGCTCCGCTTATGGTCTCCGTTCAAGAGGTGAGATTACATCACTCAGTGCTAATGGTCTGCGCATTGCTTATGGCAATTATGGATTCTTTATCAGGAATGATGGCGGCAGCACATATTTAATGCTGACGGCCTCTGGCGATAAATTTGGGACATGGAACGGCTTAAGACCGCTGACTATCAATAACGCCAATGGCGGAGTGTCAATGGGGCATGGCCTGAGTGTTACAGGTGATATTGTCTCAAGTACCAAAGTACGTGCCGGTAGCGGGAAAAAGTTCACGGTCAGCAGCAGCAATACATCCACGAAGGAAGCCGCATTCAATTTGTGGGGAAACGCAAGTCGTCCGGTGGTGGCTGAATTAGGTGATGATGCAGGCTGGCATTTTTACAGTCAGAGAAATACAGATAACAGCATCACTTTTGCTGTTAACGGGCAGGTATCACCATCTAACTATGGCAACTTTGATTCACGCTATGTTCGGGATATTAGACTTGGTGGTGCGTCATCCTATAAACCAGCAAATAACGGTACAACATGGACGCATCAGGCTCCATCTGGTTGCGCATATACCGGGATTATCGTTCAGGATACAGGCTCAAACTCTGCCGATAATATTGGTGGTGTTTATTACAGACCAATTCAAAAAAATATTAATGGTACATGGTATAACGTATCGAGTGTTTGATTATGATGCATTTAAAAAATATAAAACCGGGCAATCCAAAAACAAAAGAACAGTACCTGTTAACTAAAAACTCCGGCGTTGTCTGGTTATTCGCTGAAGATGGTAAAAACTGGTATGAGGAACAAAAGAACTTTCAGCCAGACACCATAAAGATTGCATATGATGAAAATAATGTCATATGCGACGTGCAAACGGATGTAACTGCAATTTGCCCGGAAGGAAAAAGTGTTGTCGAGTTGCCTAATATTACAGCAAACCGACGCGCTGATATTTCAGGTAACTGGATGTTTAAAGATGGCTCAGTCATTAAACGTGTGTATACCGAAGAAGAGCAACGCTTGCAGGCTGAAAACCAGAAACAAAGGTTATTACAGCAGGCCAGAGAAAAAACGCAGTTCTGGCAGACCCAGCTTGCATTAGGGATTATCAGTGATTCAGATAAGCAACAACTGATGCGCTGGATGCGGTACGTGCAACAAGTTGAGACCACTGATACCACTGAATTACCCGTTACGTTCCCTGATCAACCAGAATAAACGAAAGGCCCGAATATCGGGCCTTATCGTTATTTCTGTTTATCTAACTATTTGTGATTTGCGTTAAATCAGAACAGTCCCTTAACAGAACTGACCGCACTGTTAAGGGATGACGCCACCTTATCTTTGAAGCCGGACAGCATATCGCTGAACGATGAGGATTGCAGGCGCTCCCGCAAATCCTCATCACAGCGTTCAAGGGTCAGTGAAAATTCTATCTTTTTCGCCTTACCGTAGCGATCAAACTCGGAACGGGTCGTATTCGTTCCGGTCAGGACATACATGCCGTAAATCTGCCCGACGCCATCAATCAGAGGCCAGGGGCGTCCTGTATACGCCTGCGTGGTCAGCAGCGACAGCGACACTTCGCCACCTGTAATTTCAGGATAAAGCACACCAGAAAGAACGATGCGATCATCACCTGCACCGATATACTGCCAGCTTGCTGAACGGTTAACGCGTTCATTTTTTACATGCCGCCAGCTTTTGTTTTGCTGTAACTGCTGATGCGGCAATGTGCGCAGCTCAAAAACAAACATGCCGTAGATCATCATCATGGCCATGACTCCTCAATCTTTATCGTAAAAACTGCCACGCCCGGCACGGGTACGCCGATCCAGTTCTGCCCTGACCATTTCACCGACCAGTTTCGCCAGTTCGCGGGGATTCTGCGTAACAACGTTATGCAGATGAACATGAATTTCACCGCAAAATCCGGAGACAGCAGGCTCCCGGTTACGGGAAGTTGCAGGAACTGATGCCACTGGCGATCGTATGGCCTCCGCCACCGGGCGGGAGCTGGCCGCAACAACAGGGACCAGCGCCGGAGGCAGCGGAGCCGGGACCACAGGTGTGATGTTGATTGCGGAAGCAGGCTTACTGACCTGCGCAATCTTCCGCTCCTGCCACTCCCCACGAACAGCAAGTGCGCGGGGCAGGTTCTTAAAGACAATATCGCCAGGGCCAATGCGTTTTTTCGTCTCATCAACCAGCTTACCTGTGTTATCAGCAATTTTGCTGAGTCTGCGTAGCGTCCCGGTATTGCTGTCTGTGAGCGGTTTGTTGTCTTTGGGTTTATCACCTCCGGTGCCATTGCCATTTTCCACAGGCTTCGGCGGATTGATTTTCGCAAGGTCCCCCTGAAGCAAGGCAACCTTGTCCTGAAGAATGGCCGCACGCTGTGCGTCTTCGATTTTCTTGCGCGCCTTTTCCGCTTCATCCGGAAGGACGCCAAGTTTTTCAAGTATCCACGCCAGCGTATCCAGTAGCATTTTTGCAGGTGTCAGAACAAGCTGTAGCGCACCGCCAAGAACGTTACCGAATATCTCGCCAGCACTGGTACATTTATCCAGCGTTTCCTTGCTGGACTCCATCGGTGACAGCAGCGATTTAAACCAGTTAAACACCTGGCTGATCCCGCTTCCGATTGCGTCAAAAACAGGACCAAACCGTTCAAAGGTTTCGCGCAACGGGGTCAGCCTTTCCATAATCCCGCTGAACACCCCGGCAAAAAATGCCCTGATGGGATCCCAGTATTTCCAGATAAGAACGGCAGCTCCGGCAAGCGCAGCCACGATAAGACCAACCGGACTGAATAGCGCCCCGATAGCGCCTCCCAGTAAAGAAACGGAACCCGTCACCATTCCCCATAGTGCTGGCAGGACCCTGACAGCATTCATTGATCCGGTCAGGAGAGAAAAACCAAGACGCAGTTTTGCCAGCGGACCAGCAAGCACACCAATAGCCAGCGACAACGAACCAACCGTTGCAGTCATTGCCAGCAACGCACCGCCTGCTATCAGTAGCTGGCGCGTCAGTGCCGGATGGGCCTGCGCCAGCGCCGTCACCCTTGATACCACCCGCGCGAGCCACTGCGTGACAGAACGCAGCGGACCGTCAATCAGATCTGCAATGCGGATGCGCAACCCTTCCCATGCACTGCCGAGTGATTTCAGATCGCCGTCAAGGTTGTTGGCCATAACCTTTGCTGTGCGTTCAGCCTCACCGCGCGCGCCTTCAAGTTCTTTTCTCAGTTTGGGTAAGGAACCGTCACCCGCTGCATCAACGAGCGCCATAAACGATGTGAAAGCCTCTTCTCCGGCAATGTCCTTAAAGAACGATACCCGGTCAACTTCCCCGTATTTGCGGGTGGCTTTATAAAGGTCGGCCAGCACATCCTCCATCGGGCGCATTTTGCCCCCGGCATCCGAGACGGACACGCCCAGCTCTTTCAGAGCTTCTGCCGCCGCCTTTGGCGGTGATGCCAGACGAGCCAGGCTGGCACGCATTGCCGTCCCGGCATCACTCCCTCTGATGCCCATATTCGCCAGCACGCCAGCCATCGCTGCGGCCTGCTCCAGCGATATTCCCAGCTTACCCGCCACCGGACCTGCATATTTCATGGTTTCGCCCAGTGCGCGAAGGTCAGTGTTGGTACGGGTAAACGCTGCGGTGAGTGTGTCACCAACCCGGTCCATCTGGTCAGCAGAAAGGCCGAACTGCGTCAGGATATTTGAGCCAATATCTGCCGTCTCGCCGAGATCCATACCGCCAGCCGTTGCCATGCTCAGCACGCCGGGAAGCGCAGCCTGAATGGCCTGCGGAGTGAAGCCAGCCATTGCAAGAAATGCCTGTCCACTGGCGGCATCGCCTGCGGTGAACTGCGTTTCAGAGCCAAGTTTTAACGCCTGCTCACGCAGCGCCTTAAACTGCGGGCTGTTCTGGTCGATTCGCGTCAGTGCCTGAACGCGGGACATCTCTTTGCCGAACCCGATCGCAGGCTGCAAAAAACGCCCGGCAGCATAGCCGCCCGCCGCTGCCGCACCAATTGCCAGCGCACCACCTGTTTTCAGTTTTCCCGCTGTTTCCTGCGCGCGCGAATACCGCTCACGCGCCCGCGTTACACGCGCAAGCGCCTGCCGTTCGCGTTCAAGCTGGTTGTTGTACTGTTCGGTGCGTCTGATGGCCTGCTGGATGGTGTTATCGCTGCCTGTCAGGGAAATGCCGTGGCGTTTCAGCTCTCCGCCAAGTTCCCGCATTTTCTGAATTTCCCGTGTGCGCGATTCATTCAGGCGTTCAAGCCGGGTGCTTAACTGCTGCATCAGCTTTTGTTGTTTTTCGCTGAGCACTGTACCCGTGCGTTGTAACTGATTAAGGGCGTTAAGCTGGCGTCGTGCTTTCACGATACCCGCATCCGCTTTACTGACAGCGTCGCGGGCGCGCTCAAATGAACGCGCCTGACGCTCGAGATTTTTGATCGCCCCCTGCGTTCGCTGGATGGAGTCACCAAACTGCCCCATCAGGCGGCGGGCGTTTTCGGCAGGCCGGGTCAGCCTGTCAACGGCGCTGAAAGCGACCCGGATATCAAGAGTCTTCATTGTCTGCACTCCCGCTGCGAAGTGCCGCCCGCTCACGCCAGCTAACCACTTCGCCGGGCGTCATCATGAAGATTTCGGCGGGCGACCAGTTAAAAATAACGGCAATATCTGCCACAAAGTCTTCTATGTGCTCAAAGCACACAACCGTGATCAGGCTTCCGTCGCCTGTTCGTTCTTCCCGCCAGAGTCCGCACCGCTCAAAAAATTTATGGCAACCACACATAACTGAATAAAGTCACGGGATGCCATTTTTTTGATCGTCACTTCATCCAGTCGCGGTGAAGTCACGCGTGACAGCAGCGTAAACATGGATTCCGCTTTCAGATTCAGCACATCAGACAGCGACAAATCTCGCAGAGATCCAGCCTGCTCAATAGCTCCGGTAATCTCCACATACGTGATTTTTTCGCCGCCTCGCTCAATTGGTTGGGTAAGTTTTACGCCACGCTCACTGGTTTCTTTCACAGTGTCAGCAACGACCGTGTTTTCGTTATCGATGTTTTTCGTCTCTTTCATCAGGAAACTCCTTTCAGTCAGAGGCGACGCACTGCGCCGCCTGCATATTACTTATCAGCCAAGCCCAAGCGCGGAACGGATGCGATCGGGCACAATGTCCTTGCCGTCCTTCCGGTAAATGAAGTTCAGCAGGTCAATCTCCCACAACGGGCGATCGTTAACACTCAGCTTGTAGTAGGTGTTTTTAATGGCGTAAGTGTGTGATGTGGCTTCGCCCTGTTTGGCTTCCCCCATATCAATTTCCGTCACACGTCCGCGCATTTCGACTTCATACAGGTCGCTTTCTGCATCGGTGTAGTATTCACCCGCAAAACGCAGCAGCGTGCCGTCAATCGTGCCGCCATACTTAAGGAACAGCTCACGAACTGCGCCCCCCATGACAAAGCTCGCATCAAGCGCGGAGTCGTCCAGACCGAGATCAATACTTACCGCACCCATCATGCCGCCCCCCCGGTAGCTGTCGGTTTTGCGCGTCAGTTTGGGCAGAGTGACGGACGTCACCTTACCCACTTCGTTTTCACCATCCACAAACAGCGTAAAAAAGCGAAGATGTTTTGGCACAGCCATCAGGCACCTCCCAGCACCGCAAATGCGGGTTCAAAGTATTCATCAGTAAACGTCTGGTAAAGCTCCATGTCTTCCAGTGGCGGAACGGGCGTATATTTGTAGCGAATACGCACACGTCCCTGACGTAAATCCGTGGTGCTGTTATCCACCACGTCATACCAGCACTCCGCGCCAATCAGTTTCCCGGCAGTAACCAGTGAATCCAGTTTTGCCCTGATGGCACTGATAACATCCTTCACGTTCGCAGGCGTCAGTGGACTGTCGATGGTTTCAAACTGCGCTTCTGCAATTGAATCAGCCAGCACCTGTGCGGTTCGGGTATACACCTCAAAGATGTAGGCGTTCGTTTCCGGTGTGCGGTTGCCCCAGAAGCGGAACCCGTTGCGACGAATAATGGTCGTGATTTCTTTGTTGTTGAGGCTGTTGGCATCGCTGTCTTCGGCCTGCAACGACCAGAACACATGCCTCGACATCCCCAGCACATTTTTAACCGGAACGTTGGACAGTGATTTGTGCCATCCCTGCTCATGGTCAATGTACGCACGAAGGCCGCACGCATAGGCAGGCGCGGGGAACGTTTCGTTTTTGCCACTTTTCGGGTTGTAGGCGATGAAGTCCGGCCATAAGAGCATCACCTCACGTTCGTTGAATTTCTGGCGGTAGGTAATCGCCTCAGCCATCGTGTTACAGCCGTGACATGAGGCATACACAAACGCGCGCAGTTTACCCGCAATCACGCACAGGGATTTTGTTACCGCCTCCGTGTCCAGCTCCGGCGCGGCCAGAATACGCGGACGGTATCCGATGCTTTCATCCTGCTCTGCAACAAGCAGCGCATACATCCCCGTATAGCTGCCGTCAGATTCAGAACCACCGATAACCAGTTGATCCTGCGTCTTTCCGTCTTCTTCTTTGTGTTCAGCCACGCGAACGACGATCACCTTTGTGCTCACCTGGTCTGCAATGGCCTTAAGCGCACGATAAAGCGTCCCCGTTGTCCCGCATTTTCCCAGCACGTCATTGACGCGGGTCAGCAGTGTGGGCTTGTTCAGCGGGAACAGCTTCGCGTCCGCATCATCCGCCGTTGCCACGATACCGATAACGCTGGAATCAACATCGTTAATCGCTGTTACCAGGTCGGTATTTTCCGTAACACGGGCACCATGAAAACGAGTTTCACTCATAGCTTCAGCCCCTTGTATCCGTTAAATGATTCGGCAACAATCATCACCCACCACGCGCGTAATCTCACCCCTGCGCCGTTCTCCCGACCCGGCGACAACAAAAAGCAGTAACCCCCTCCGCACGCACATGCGACCATGCCGCACAGGGAGGGAACAGATGACCGATACCACCATGCAATTGCTCAGTCAGGGCACAGACCCCGTGAAAATGCCGGATTTTGATATTCTCGCGGAGGGTAAAACGCTGTCAGGCGTGGCAGAGCGCCTGATGAGTCTGTCACTGACCGACAACCGGGGATTTGAAGCGGACCAGCTCACCATCACGCTGGATGATGCGGATGGTCAGTTGCAGCTACCGCCACGGGGCGCGCGCCTGACGGTTCTCATTGGCTGGAAAGGAGAACCGCTGACAGAAAAAGGCACTTACATTGTTGATGAAATCGCTCACGAAGGACCGCCGGACAGGCTGACTGTTTCAGCCAGAAGCGCAGATTTTCGGGATGAATTTAACGTTAAACGTGAGGTGTCCTGGCATGATGTGACCGTTGAGCGTGTGGTATCCGCCATCGCTCATCGGTACGGTCTGAAACCGCAAATCAGCGAAATGCTGATGGATATCGAAATCGACCACGCCGACCAGACCGAAGAAAGCGACATGTCCTTTCTTACGCGCATGGCGGAAATGCTGGGCGCAATCACCACGGTAAAAAGCGGTAATCTGTTATTCATCATGCCCGGCGGTGGCGTGAACGCACAGGGCCAGCCGTTGCCATCGTTCGCCATCACACGCAGCAGCGGCGATCGCCATCAGTTCCGCATTGCGGACCGCGAAGCGTATACGGGGGTACGCGCCTACTGGCTTGATCTTAATTACGGGAAAAAGAAAAAAGTCAGCGTGAAACGCCGCAAACCGCCAAAACCCAAAAAGGAGAAAAGCAGCAGCCGTGAAGGTGATTATATGGAAGGCGCGGAAGGCAATGTGTTTGTGTTACGCAAGACCTATCAGAACGAACAGGCAGCAAGACGCGCAGCGGCGGCAAAGTGGCAGCAACTACAACGCGGAGCCGCATCATTCTCCATCACGCTGGCGCGTGGACGTGCAGAACTCTACCCCGAAATGCATGGTACGGTAACAGGATTTAAAAGCGAGATTGATAATCAGGACTGGATCATTGCAAAAGCCGAGCACACCATTGATAACAGTGGCTTTACCACGCAGCTTGAGCTTGAGGCAAAAATCCCGGAATGGATAGCGGAAACAGAGTGAGGAACTTAGAATAGCGACAGCACCACGTTAAGGGAGGTCGCTATGTTCCGTTGTCCGCTTTGTGGCGCATCTGCCCGTATCCGCACCAGTCGTCCGGAAAATGATTCAAACACCGTGCGGCAAAAGTATTACCAGTGTAACAACCTGGAATGCGGCGTATGCTTCTCAACACTGGAAGCTTTCCATAAATTCACATCGAAACACGCCTCCGGCGTTCACTCATCAGAAGGTATCCCGTGGCATGAGCTGCCAGCTTCACACAGGGGAAACAATCAGATGAGTTTGCCTTTATCTCAGAATTAACAGGCAGAATTGCCGGAGTAACAAAAAAGCGATAGATTACGCGCGGGTGCCTTTCGGCTGATGGTCGGAGGGAATACCCGAAGGCCAGATGTGGAAAGGCCCCGGAAAACATCTCTGTTTAACCGAGGCCCTAACCGCATTACCTTAGCAAGTGATAGGTTAGCGCCTCCCTGAAAAAGGAGCAAGCGCTATGTCGCAAAAATCGCTTACGGCCATCACGTTCTGCGTGACGGCAATCCTCATCATCTGGATGCTGCACGGTTCGCTGTGCGAAATACGGATGAGCTTCTGGGGAGCGGAGTTTGCGGCGTTCTTACAGTGTAAGCAGTAAGGAAACCGCGACGGGGGAGCAATCCCCCGTCAATCGGTTGCCAGGGTAAGGTCGATAAGGCACCCTATCTCACAGACATGAACAACAAACCCGCAGCGTAAAAACTGCGGGTTTTCTTTTTGGTGCCCTCACAAATGAGGGCACCATACATAAGCAATAGGCATAACAGATCGATGCAATAAATCCGATCGATAAAAACGATCGATTTGTTATCATATCGGCAGCAGTAACCACACAAGAGGTGCCGCAAATGACGCAAAATGTACGATGCAAAAATTGCAACAAACTACTTGCCCGCGCCTCATTTCACTACATTGAAATAAAATGTCCGCGCTGCAAAACACTTAACCAGATAACGAGAGCCATCGAGCACCCCACACACATGAGGAGTTATGACCGTGGGGATCGCAATCCAGCACCAACCAGCACATACACCGGAACACACTAAGGTTTATCAGACTGACAATGCCACGCTCTGTCGTGGGAATGCGCTGGAAATATTGCCGCTGATTGAGCCAGAAAGCATTGATGCCTTAATCACTGACCCACCTTACAGTTCGGGTGCGACACACAAGGCCGGACGCACCAACCAGGGCAGCCATGCAAAATATCTGAACGGCGAGAACCTTCACCGCTTTGATGGGTTCGCGGGTGAAAACATGGACGCCCGTTCGTGGGCTTACTGGACACAATTATGGATGGCACAGGCACACCGCGCAGTCAGGCCGGGCGGTTATGCCCTGGTATTTACTGACTGGCGACAACTACCAGCTTTAACCGATGCGTTTCAGGCCAGTGGCTTTACATGGCGCGGCATCATTGCGTGGAACAAAGGGAGGGGGTCACGAACACCACATACCGGGTATTTCCGGCATCAGTGCGAATACATCGTCTGGGGCAGCAAAGGCCATTTAGATAAATCGCCTTCGGGACCGTTCGACGGCTGCATGACGTTCCCGGTTATCCCGTCAAAGAAAATGCACCCAACCGGAAAACCAGAAGAACTAATGGCGGAACTGGTCAGGACTGTGAATAGTGGCGGAACAGTCCTTGATCCTTTTATGGGGTCAGGGACAACGGGTGTGGCTGCACTGAAAGCAGGACGCAAATTTATTGGTATAGAAACCAGTGATCATTATTTTGATGTAGCAACACAACGGCTCAAAACGGCGATCGAACCATAAGACAAAGCCCGCAATGTTGCGGGCTTACTCTACCTCTCGAAAATGTGGTCACTGCGTGGACATACGCTGATACAAATCCTTTTATATCAATAAATTAAATCTTTGTTTTTTTCATCAACAAGGATTTTCACGTTTGTGTTACCTGTATGAGACGAGAGTTAACCGGACAAGTGTGCCATAATCTCGCGGCCAGGCATACTTGCGAAGATTTCAGGTATAAGGATACGTAATGATACAACCTATTTCCGGCCCTCCTCCTGGGCAACCACCAGGTCAGGGAGATAACCTGCCGTCTGGCGCGGGCAATCAGCCTTTATCCAGTCAGCAACGTACTTCGCTGGAAAGCTTAATGACGAAAGTGACCTCACTGACGCAACAGCAAAGAGCAGAACTGTGGGCGGGTATCAGGCACGATATTGGTCTGTCGGGAGATTCACCGCTGCTTTCGCGTCACTTCCCTGCCGCTGAGCACAATCTGGCGCAACGTCTGCTGGCCGCGCAAAAAAGCCATTCTGCCCGCCAGCTTTTAGCGCAATTAGGGGAGTATTTACGTCTGGGGAATAATCGTCAGGCGGTCACGGATTATATCCGTCATAACTTTGGCCAGACGCCGCTGAATCAGCTCTCACCGGAGCAATTAAAAACAATTCTCACCCTGTTGCAGGAAGGGAAGATGGTTATTCCGCAACCGCAGCAGCGCGAGGCGACCGACCGTCCTTTATTACCGGCGGAGCACAATGCGCTTAAACAGCTGGTGACCAAACTTGCGGCGGCAACGGGGGAACCCAGCAAGCAGATCTGGCAATCGATGCTGGAACTTTCCGGGGTGAAAGATGGCGAGTTAATTCCAGCGAAACTGTTTAACCATCTGGTGACCTGGCTACAGGCGCGTCAGACGCTAAGCCAGCAAAATACGCCGACACTGGAATCACTACAGATGGCGCTAAAACAACCTTTAGATGCCAGTGAACTGGCGGCGTTATCGGCATATATCCAGCAAAAATATGGCCTTTCTGCGCAATCATCGCTTTCTTCTGCCCAGGCCGAGGATATTCTTAATCAGCTTTATCAACGGCGGGTTAAAGGGATTGATCCGCGTGATATGCAACCGCTGCTTAATCCTTTTCCACCGATGATGGACACGTTGCAAAATATGGCAACGCGTCCCGCACTGTGGATACTGTTAGTCGCGATTATCCTGATGCTGGTCTGGCTGGTTCGTTAACCCCGACGAAACGACAGTATCGTGACAATAATTCCCAGCACCGCAGAGATCGCCCCGGCAAGAAATACCGAAGAGTAACCAAACGTGGTCGCCAGCATTCCCGCCAGCGGCCCGGAGACGCCGAGGGCGATATCCTGAAACGCGGCGTAACCGCCCAGTGCGGTGCCGCGAACTTGTGAGGGGACGCGTTTAACCACCTCCACGCCCAGCGCAGGAAAGATAAGCGAACATCCGGCTCCGGTTAACGCCGCGCCCGCTAATGCGACCCACGCACCTGGGGCTTGCCAGAGCAGCAACAAGCCCACCGTTTCTACAAGCAGAGAGACAATCGCCACTTTCACACCGCCAAAACGGTCCGGCATCCAGCCAAACATGACGCGCATCACGACAAATGCGCCGCCAAACGCGGTAAGAGTAAAGCCCGCCATCGCCCATCCTTTGCTGGCAAAGTAGAGCGAAACGAAAGTCCCGATAACCGCAAAACCAACGCCTTGTAGTGCCAGACCTAACCCTGGTTTCCAGATAAGCCCGACAACGCTCCATAGCGATGGACGTTCTCCCGCCAGGGCCGGTACTTTGCGCACTGTGCCGTTACAGGCCCACGCCAGTAAGGGTAATGCCATTGTGGTGAGCGCCAGTGCGGCAAAACCGTAATGGCTATGAATCAACAGGCCAAGCGGCGCACCAACAGCGAGGGCACCGTAAATCGCCATTCCGTTCCATGACATCACTTTGCCGGAATGTTTTGGCCCAACGATGCCTAATCCCCAGGTCAGAGCGCCCGTCAGTAACTGGCTTTCACCAAAGCCAAGAATCAAACGCCCGACGACCAACAGGGCAAATTTGAACGGTGCAGCGACGGGCAAAATCGCCGCCAGCAGCAACGCGCCCCCCGCCAGACCGCAAGCTAACATCCCCTGAAGCGCCGAACGTTTTGCGCCATATTGATCGGCCAGTCGCCCGGCGTAACCACGCGTCAGCACCGTAGCCAGAAACTGAATGCCGACGGCAATACCGACCATGGTGTTGCCATAGCCCAGTTCATGATGAACAAACAGCGGGATAACCGGCAACGGCAGCCCTACGGTCATGTAGGTGAGAAAAACCGCAAAAGCGATGCGGAAGAGCGAAAAATTGGCAGAAGATCGTGTTTCGGTTTGGCTTACAGCAGTCATGCATTACTCCAGAATGCAGCGCAAGGCGAGGAATTTCCCCGTCTCATCTCTCTGGTTTCAGAGTTACGGTGCGTTGGTAGGATTTAACGCGTACGTCTTTTCAGAAGGAAATCGACAAAGCGGGAAGTTTGCCTGGAACAGGCGGCGATTGTCAATAATGTGAAAAAGGGAACCATCAGGTTCCCTTTTGCGTTAGTGTCGGATGCCGCATTGGCGCGTAATGTTGGATGCGACGCTGGCGCGTCTTATCCGACCTACTCCGGCCTACTGCGAATTAATCTTTCAGCTTGCGCATTACCAGCGTGGCGTTGGTGCCGCCGAAGCCGAAGCTGTTAGACATAACGGTGGTCAGTTCGCGATCGGTCGTTTCGGTCACGATGTTCAGACCCGCAGCCTGCTCGTCCAGCTCTTCAATGTTGATGCTCGGGGCGATAAAGCCGTGTTCCAGCATCAGCAGAGAGTAGATAGCTTCCTGTACGCCAGCAGCGCCCAGAGAGTGACCGGTCATTGCTTTGGTTGCAGAAATCGCCGGGCTCTTATCGCCGAACACTTCACGGATAGCCGCCAGCTCTTTCACGTCGCCAACCGGAGTCGAAGTACCGTGGGAGTTCAGGTAGTCGATTGGGGTATCAACACCGTGCATCGCCATCTTCATGCAACGCACTGCGCCTTCGCCAGACGGAGCAACCATGTCTGCGCCATCAGACGTTGCGCCGTAGCCAACGATTTCAGCGTAGATATGAGCACCACGTGCCAACGCGTGTTCCAGTTCTTCGACCACCACCATACCGCCGCCGCCAGCGATAACGAAACCGTCACGGTGAGCGTCATAAGTACGGGAGGCTTTTTCCGGGGTGTCGTTGTATTTGGTAGACAGCGCACCCATCGCGTCGAATTCACAAGCCATTTCCCAGCACAGCTCTTCGCCGCCACCAGCAAACACGATGTCCTGTTTGCCCAGTTGGATCTGCTCTACTGCGTTACCGATACAGTGCGCGGAAGTCGCACATGCGGAGCTGATGGAGTAGTTAACGCCGTGAATTTTAAACGGCGTGGCGAGGCAGGCAGAAACGCCGGATGCCATCGCTTTGGTGACCACATACGGGCCAACCGCTTTCAGGCCGCGCGGGCCGCGCATTGCGTCAGCGCCGAAAACCTGGAAACGCGGGGAACCGCCGCCGGAACCTGCAATCAGGCCAACGCGCGGGTTATTCTGGTAAGCTTCCGGGGAGAGGCCAGCATCTGCAATTGCCTGCTCCATAGAAAGGAATGCATAAATGGATGCGTCGCTCATAAAGCGCACAACTTTGCGGTCAATGAGGCCAGTGGTATCCAGTTTTACGTTGCCCCAGACGTGGCTACGCATGCCGGAATCCTTCAGCTCCTGAGAGAAAGTGATCCCTGAACGTCCTTCACGCAGAGATGCCAGGACTTCCTGCTGGTTATTACCGATGCTGGAAACAATGCCCAGGCCAGTAATCACTGCACGTTTCATTCAATACCTCTGTAAGTCGCACATAGAGTAAGTTTCGAATGCACAATAGCGTACACTTGTACGCCGAACAAGTCCGATCAGCCAATTAATAGAGAAATTTGCGCAGCCTGACACACATCGCTAAGATCGAGCCACCGCCTGTAAGACGAGTAACTTACGTGAAACACTACTCCATACAACCTGCCAACCTCGAATTTAATGCTGAGGGTACACCTGTTTCCCGAGATTTTGACGATGTCTATTTTTCCAACGATAACGGACTTGAAGAGACGCGTTATGTTTTTCTCGGGGGTAACCATTTAGAGGCACGTTTTCCTGAACATCCACATCCTCTGTTTGTGGTAGCAGAGAGCGGCTTCGGCACCGGATTAAACTTCCTGACGCTATGGCAGGCATTTGATCAGTTTCGCGAAGCACATCCGCAAGCGCAATTACAACGCTTACATTTCATTAGTTTTGAGAAATTTCCCCTCACCCGTGCGGATTTAGCCTTAGCGCATCAACACTGGCCGGAACTGGCTCCGTGGGCAGAACAACTTCAGGCGCAGTGGCCAATGCCCTTGCCCGGTTGCCATCGTTTATTACTCGATGAAGGCCGCGTGACGCTGGATTTATGGTTTGGCGATATTAATGAACTGACCAGCAAACTGGACGATTCGCTAAATCAAAAAGTAGATGCCTGGTTTCTGGACGGCTTTGCGCCAGCGAAAAACCCGGATATGTGGACGCAAAATCTGTTTAACGCCATGGCCCGGCTGGCGCGTCCGGGCGGCACGCTGGCGACATTTACGTCTGCCGGTTTTGTCCGCCGTGGTTTACAGGAAGCCGGATTCACGATGCAAAAACGTAAGGGCTTTGGGCGCAAACGGGAAATGCTTTGTGGGGTGATGGAGCAAGCATTACCCCTCCCCTGCTCCACGCCGTGGTTTAACCGCACGGGCAGCAGCAAACGGGAAGTGGCGATTATCGGCGGCGGTATTGCCAGCGCGTTGTTGTCGCTGGCGTTATTACGGCGCGGCTGGCAGGTAGCGCTTTATTGCGCGGATGAAGCCCCCGCGCTGGGTGCTTCCGGCAATCGCCAGGGGGCGCTGTATCCGCTCTTAAGTAAACACGATGAGGCGTTGAACCGCTTTTTCTCTAATGCGTTTACTTTTGCTTGTCGGTTTTACGACCAATTACCCGTTAAATTTGATCATGACTGGTGCGGCGTCACGCAGTTAGGCTGGGATGAAAAAAGCCAGCATAAAATCGCACAGATGTTGTCAATGGATTTACCCGAAGAACTGGCTGTAGCCGTTGAGGCAAATGCGGTTGAACAAATTACGGGCGTTGCGACAAATTGCAGCGGCATTACTTATCCGCAAGGTGGTTGGCTGTGCCCAGCAGAACTGACCCGTAATGTGCTGAAACTGGCGCAACAGCAGGGTTTGCAGATTTATTATCAATATCAGTTACAGGATTTATCCCGTAAGGATGACTGTTGGTTGTTGAATTTTGCAGGAGATCAGCAAGCAACACACAGCGTAGTGGTACTGGCGAACGGGCATCAAATCAGCCATTTCAGCCAAACATCATCTCTGCCAGTATATTCGGTTGCCGGTCAGGTCAGCCATATTCCGACGACACCGGAACTGGCAAAACTGAAGCAGGTGCTGTGCTATGACGGTTATCTCACGCCACAAAATCCGGCGAATCAGCATCATTGTATTGGTGCCAGTTATCATCGCGGCAGCGAAGATACGGCGTACAGTGATGAAGATCAGCAGCAGAATCGCCAGCGGTTGATTGATTGTTTCCCGCAGGCACAGTGGGCAAAAGAGGTTGATATCAGTGAGAAAGAGGCGCGCTGCGGTGTGCGTTGTGCCACCCGCGATCATCTGCCAATGGTAGGTAATGTTCCCGATTATGAGGCAACACTCGTGGAATATGCGTCGCTGGCGGGGCAGAAAGATAAGGCGGTAAGCGCGCCGGTTTATGACGATCTCTTTATGCTTGCTGCTTTAGGTTCGCGTGGTTTGTGTTCTGCCCCACTGTGCGCCGAGATTCTGGCGGCACAGATGAGTGAAGAACCGATTCCGATGGATGCCAGTACGCTGGCGGCGTTAAATCCGAATCGGTTATGGGTGCGGAAATTGTTGAAAGGGAAAGCGGTTAAGGCGGGGTAATCTGCTCTGGCATTGCTTGCCGGATATGGCGTGAACGCCTTATCCGGCACATTACTTACTGCTGTGACGCCTGCTGAAACAGGTTTTCCCACATATCGGTCACCAGCGCCTGGTCACGCGGCGACAACTCACCGGCACCAATCGCTTTTTCCAGACTCTGGCTAACGGTTGTATGTACCGCCTGGGCGGAGTGGTCATCACCACTTTCCAGTTCTGCGATGGCTAATGTCAGGTGGCCACGCAAATACCCACTGGCAAACAACTCATCATCACTGGCATGGTCAACCATACCGTCGATTAATGCCAGAATGCGTGATTCAAACTCCGCGATCATCTTCTTTCCTCATTGTAAAACGTGGCGCTGGCTTTAGTTGAGCGCTTCCGGCCACGGGAACTGTTCCGCCGTAAGTTCCGGCGTGTGATAATAATTTTGTAATGCTTTAATAAAGCGTGCCGGGCGTTCCGGAATGCCGTTTGCCAGGTAATCCATCACCTGTGCATGTACCCGCCGTTGAAACACCACGCGATCCGGTTCGAAATCCCCTTCCAGATTGTCGCAACTGACATTAAACGGATATCCCGCCGCCACGCAGAACAACCAGTCGAACGCCTGTGGCTTCACTTCAACATCTTCAAACTGGCTTTGCGTTTGGGCATCGCGTCCGTCCGGGCAATACCAGTAGCCGAAATCAACCAGCTCACGGCGCGCTTTCCCGGCAATACACCAGTGCGAAATCTCATGAATTGCGCTGGCATAAAAGCCATGAGCAAAGACGATTCGGTTATACGGTACTTCCGCATCAGCAGGAAGATAGATCGGTTCGTCGTCGCCTTTAATCAGACGGGTATTAAATTCATCGGCAAAGCAGCTATTAAAAATCTCAATCAACTGCTCATAGTGGTGTGTACTGTTCATTAGTTCATCCCCAACCAGTGGAGGATCTCCTGTCCGTGGCTATCATAAAGTAATTTGGCACTCATCACCGCCGAGACGATAACAATCATCGGGCGGATCAGCTTTTGTCCTTTGCTCAACACCAGTCGTGAACCCATGCGCGCGCCGAGGAACTGCCCCACCAGCATGACAAAGCCCGTCGCCCAAATCACTTTGCCGCCGAGAATAAACAGCAGCAGACCGCCAATGTTTGACGTTGCGTTGAGTAATTTGGCGTGAGCCGTGGCTTTGGCGAGGTTGAATCCGCACAGCGTAACAAAGGCCAGCGCGTAAAACGATCCCGCTGCCGGACCAAAGAAGCCGTCATAAAAACCGACGCAGCCACCGGCAATTAACGCGAAGGGTAAACCGTACATCCGGCGCTGGCGATCTTCTTCACCCAGCTTTGGCATCAGCAAGAAATAGAGGCCGATACAAATCACCAGAATGGGCAAAATCTGCCGTAAGACATCAGCCTGAACATACTGCACCAGCAATGCGCCGCTCATTGAGCCGACAAAGGTCATGGCGATATTGAGTTTCTGATCGCTTAAACTAACCACTTTGCGGCGAATAAAGTAGATAGTGGCGGAAATAGAACCACCGCAGGCTTGCAGTTTATTGGTTGCCAGCGCGTTAGCGGGAGACATCCCCGCTGCCATCAATGCCGGAATAGTGAGTAACCCACCGCCACCGGCAATCGAGTCGATAAATCCCGCCAGCATGGCGACAAAAAAGAGAACTCCCAGCAACAGCGGGGAAACCATAAACAGGCTATTAAACGTTTCCATTAGATCACGTGCTCATCCAGTAGCGCCTGGCAGGAAGGCGGCAACGGAGGCGGTGTCTTCTTCTCAGGCTTTGTTGTTCCCGGTTTTGGAGGTTCAAACCAGCTTTGCAGTTCTGCCCCGCAACCATCGCCCGGTGGCGGTAAAGGTTGATCTTCACACTCCAGACTATCGGCAGGACAACGTAATCGTACATGCATATGTGCGCGATGCTGGAACCAGGGTCGCACTTTGCGCAACCAGTCGCGATCGGTGCCCGCATCAAGGCAAAGTTGTTGTTTAATCGCCGGATTAACAAAAATGCGCGTGACGTCTTTGTCCTGGGCGGCGAGTTTGATCAAGCTGAAAATTTCTGGCTTCCACAGCGTCGGAACAACGTGTTTACCGTCGCGGGAAACTAAATCTAACGCTTGTGGGCGCAAGAGCTGCGCGGAGGTCCAGCGTGTTTTTGGCAGTTGCAGGAAGATGTCCACATCCAGTCCGGTCTGGTGGCTGGCGTGACCGCCGTTGAAACGACCACCAGCAGGCATCCCCATATCGCCAATCAGCACCGTGCCCAAGCCCAGATTGCTCACCTGGCTACTCAGACGCTGGATAAACATCACCAGATCCGGATGTCCGAAATAGCGACGCTGATCGGTACGCATGACCTGATAATGTTCGGACTGTATCGGCAGCGTGTCAGCGCCGACGATACAACCATTAGAAAAACTGCCTATCGATTGTGCGCTACCTGGCACAGGTTGGGTTATTTTTTGCCACGGCGTCGCTGCCAGGCTGGCGCTACTGGCAAGCAGGGCCAGCAGCGCAATCGCGGTTTTGTTCATTTTTTACCAGCGTGGAATATCAGTCTTCACATCGGCATTTTGCGCCCGTTGCCGTAACAGGTGATCCATCAAAACGATCGCCAGCATCGCTTCTGCGATCGGCACCGCACGGATCCCGACACAAGGATCGTGACGGCCTTTGGTGATCATCTCAACTTCTTCGCCAAAGCGGTTGAT
This sequence comes from Escherichia sp. WS3227_2, assembly GCF_046486495.1. Taxonomy (NCBI): domain Bacteria; kingdom Pseudomonadati; phylum Pseudomonadota; class Gammaproteobacteria; order Enterobacterales; family Enterobacteriaceae; genus Escherichia; species Escherichia sp. WS3227_2. Next base: position 2,789 of record NZ_JBJQLG010000016.1, on the reverse strand, counting down.
TGTGCGCCCTGGCACGGTAATGCTTGAGGTCGGTTTCAGCGCCATATGGGCAATGATTTGCTGCCCGCTGCTGATGCCGCCAAGAATGCCGCCCGCATGGTTGCTCTGGAAACCGTCTTTGGTGATTTCGTCGCGGTTCTGGCTGCCACGCAGCGCCACCACATCAAAACCGTCGCCAATTTCCACGCCTTTCACCGCGTTGATGCTCATCAGCGCATGGGCGATGTCGGCATCCAGGCGGTCAAAGACCGGCTCGCCAAGTCCGGCGGGTACGCCACTGGCAACGACGGTGACTTTCGCGCCAATAGAGTCACCCTCTTTTTTCAGCGCGCGCATCAGTTCATCTAACGCGTCGATTTTGTCCGGGTCCGGGCAGAAGAATGGATTTTGCTCGACCTGCGACCAGTCTTTGATTTCCAGCGGAATGTCGCCCATCTGGGTCAGGCAGCCGCGAATCTCAATGCCAAATTTCTCGGCGAGATATTTTTTGGCAATCGCCCCCGCCGCCACGCGCATGGCGGTTTCGCGGGCGGAAGAACGTCCACCGCCGCGATAATCGCGCAGGCCGTATTTTTGTTCGTAGGTGTAATCGGCATGGCCTGGACGGAAAACGTCTTTAATGGCGCTGTAATCCTGAGAACGCTGGTCGGTATTTTCGATCAACAAGCCAATGCTGGTGCCGGTAGTAACACCTTCAAAAACACCGGAGAGTATTTTGACCTGATCCGGCTCGCGGCGCTGGGTGGTATAGCGCGATGTCCCAGGGCGACGACGGTCGAGGTCATGTTGCAGGTCCGCTTCCGTCAGCGGAATGCCTGGCGGAACACCATCGACGATGCAGCCGAGCGCCAGCCCGTGCGATTCGCCGAAGGTGGTTACGCGAAAGAGTTGTCCAATTGTGTTTCCAGCCATCACGGCTCCGTTATTGTTGTGTTTGCGTGTTTACTTAATCTTTATAAATCGCGAAATGTTCACGGGCCGCCAGCAGCTGCTCTTTGGTGAGCATAAACACACCATCGCCGCCGTTATCAAACTCCAGCCAGGTGAACGGAACATCCGGATATTGTTCCATAAGATGTACCATGCTGTTGCCGACTTCACAAATCAGCACGCCATCATCAGCAAGATAATCTGCCGCGTTACCGAGAATGCGACGCGTCAGTTTCAGGCCGTCGGTGCCAGATGCCAGGCCCAGTTCCGGCTCGTGACGGTACTCATTTGGCAGGTCGGACATATCTTCCGCATCGACATACGGCGGGTTAGTGACAATCAGGTCGTACTGTACTTTCGGCAAATCACGGAACAGATCGGAGCGAATCGGGATGACGTTGTGGATCAGACCGTGTTCTTCGATGTTCTGTTCAGCAACCGCCAGCGCGTCGGGAGAGATATCTACCGCATCGACTTCCGCTTCCGGGAAAGCATAAGCACAGGCAATCGCAATGCAGCCGCTACCGGTACACATATCCAGAATGTGCTGCGGTTGCTTGCTGATAAGTCCGGCAAATTTATTGTTGATCAGTTCACCAATCGGCGAGCGCGGCACCAGCACGCGTTCATCGACGTAAAATTCATGACCGCAGAACCACGCTTTGTTAGTCAGGTAAGCCACCGGAATGCGTTCATTGACGCGGCGGATCACGCGTTCAACAATACGGTGTTTTTCGCTGGAGGTCAGACGCGCGGTGCGCATATCTTCCGGGATATCCAGCGGCAGGTAGAGCGAAGGCAACACCAGCTGTACGGCTTCATCCCACGGGTTATCGGTGCCGTGACCGTACCAGATATTTGCCGCGCTGAAGCGGCTCACCGACCAGCGCAACATGTCCTGAATGGTTTGCAGCTCATTTACTGCTTCATCAACGAAAATTTTATCCACGTATTCCTCCAGGGCATGATCGCAATAATTTCGGCGGCTAGTTTGCCATGAAGATGACGATAAATCAGCATTCACGCGCGGTGAGTGAGGAAAAATACGTTTAAAACGATCGATTGCGCTACGAGTCGGGTAAACTGTAGGAAAATTAGAAATAGAGACAGATAAATGAAAAAGAAAACAACACTTAGCGAGGAGGACCAGGCGCTGTTTCGCCAGTTGATGGCGGGGACTCGCAAGCTTAAGCAGGACACGATTGTCCACCGACCGCAGCGTAAGAAAATCAGCGAAGTGCCAGTAAAGCGGTTGATTCAGGAGCAGGCCGATGCCAGCCATTATTTTTCCGATGAGTTTCAGCCGTTGTTGAATACCGAAGGTCCGGTGAAATATGTTCGCCCGGATGTAAGCCATTTTGAGGCGAAGAAGTTACGCCGTGGCGATTATTCACCGGAGCTGTTTTTGGATTTGCACGGTTTGACGCAGCTGCAAGCCAAGCAGGAATTAGGCGCATTGATTGCTGCCTGCCGCCGCGAACATGTGTTTTGTGCCTGCGTGATGCATGGTCATGGGAAGCATATTTTGAAGCAGCAAACGCCGCTGTGGCTGGCGCAACATCCGCATGTGATGGCATTTCACCAGGCACCAAAAGAGTACGGTGGTGATGCGGCATTGCTGGTGTTGATTGAAGTGGATGAGTGGTTGCCGCCGGAATTACCGTGAATGCTGGCATCGAATGCCGGATGCGGCGTCGCCTTATCCGGCCGATAAAATGTGATAATTCAATAAATTGTGATTCATTTCTTAGGCCTGATAAGACGCGTCATGAACTGCACCCCAAATGTTGGACATAATCTGACATCTGAAGGTGCAGTTTATGAAACATTCATTTGAAGTAAAACTTGCCGCTGTAAAT